>CALXSS010000034.1 GCA_944391225.1 uncultured Clostridia bacterium | reverse complement strand
TCGATTCTCGTTCGACTTGCATGTGTTAGGCACGCCGCCAGCGTTCGTCCTGAGCCAGGATCAAACTCTCGATTAATGTTCCGGTTCTGCTCATCGCAAAACCAATTTATCCGTTCATTCCGTTATGGAATGCTTAGCTCATTCTTCGCTGACTTTTCGTCATTCTCAGAATTCTTTTCCGAATTTTTTGTTTGTAAAAAACTCAAGTAATTGTTTAGTGTATTAATTACACTTTCAAGAACTCACACTGTTCATTTTTCAATGTACAAATCGTCGCTCTCAAGCAACTCAAATATTATATCATATCATTTTTGATTTGTCAATATCTTTTTTTGATTTTTTCAAATTTTTCTTTGATATGATGCTGTCCGCCCGGTGCTTTTCGCTCTCCCTCGCTGACAACTATTATATTCTACCACACCTTTTTCCCTTTGTCAACAGCTTTTTTCGACTTTTTCATTATTTGGTCATTTCGTTAAAATTTGCACGCTATTCATATTCTATTATATGTTTTTTTATACACTATTCAATCACTTAAGCAGCTTTTCTCTTATTTTTTCTATCGCTTTTTTCTCTATTCTTGATATTTGAACCTGTGAGACACCTATGTTTTTTGCTATTTCGCTCTGTGTCTTACCTCTAAAATATCTTAACATTATTATTTTTGTTTCCCTTTCATTTAACTCTGCAAGCGCTTCTTTTATAAACACCTTATTAATTATCTTTTCTTCCTCATCTTCAGCTGTTATGACTTCCTGAAGCTTTCTGCCACCTTCATTTTCTTCTCCGCCTATTCCTGCTTGAAGTGACTCTGTATCCATTGGCGCTGCAAAAGCTTCTATTATTTGTTCCTCTGTAAGTCCTGTCTCAACTGCTATTTCTTTGATCGTCGGATTCCTGCCCAGTTTCTTTTTCAATATCTCCTCTGCTTTTCTGCCTTTAATACTGTTTTCTTTCAATGTTCTGCTTACCTTGATAACTCCGTCGTCTCTCAAAAACCTTTTTATTTCACCTATTATCATTGGAACCGCATATGTTGAAAACTGTACGTTGTATGAAAAATCAAACTTCTTTACCGCCTTTATAAGCCCTATCGCCCCTACCTGTGCCAGATCCTCCGTCTCGTATCTCTTGTTCGCATATCTGCTTACAACGCTGTATACAAGTCCCATATTTGTCTCTATCAGCTCATCCGCAGCTTTTTCGTCCCCCAATTTCAGTCGCTTGAGCAGCTGTGCGTTATCATTCATTATTCGATATCCTTTTTGTCATTATCACTGTGGTTCCCTTTCCCTTCGCGCTCTCCACCTCAAGCCCGTCCATGAAAGCTTCCATAATCGAAAATCCCATCCCTGACCTTTCAGACTCTGGCTTACCAGTATAAAGCGGTTCCATTGCCTTTTCGACATTGTCTATGCCACAGCCTTTATCCTTTATTATGTATTTTACAATATTATCTTTTATTTGCCCCGATATTTCTATAATCCCTTCTGAATTTTCATATCCATGAATTATAGAGTTTGTCACTGCCTCAGAAATTGCAGTTTTTATTTCATCAAGTTCTTCAAGCGTTGGGTCAAGCTGCACGACAAATGCCGCACATACTGTTCTTGCAAATCTCTCATTTTCCGATTTTGCCGGAAACTCAAATTTCATACTGTTATCCATTTTTTTCAATCCTTTCATATCTTAAATGAATTCATTTTTCTTATCCCGTTTTGTAATGTATTGCTTATTATAACAAGCTCGGATATCCCAGCCATTTCAAGCAAGCGAATGACCTGGTCAGATGCGTCGTATATTATTATATTTCCGCCAAGAGACCTTACCGTTTTATACCTGCCAATTATAACTCCAATGCCTGCAGAATCCATAAATGTGACATTTCCAAAGTCGAGCGCAATATTTATCGCTCCGGTTCGCTTTATTTCTTTTTCCAGCTCTTTTCTTATACCTCCCGCTGCATGATGATCTATCTCACCATATATTTTCATCACTATCATTCTATGCTTTGCTATCAACATCGTCTCCATTATACTTCATTCCTTTCCATAAACTTTTGCCTTATATATATTTCCGCGTCCGGCTTGTCGAATCCTTTGTTGATATCTGACTGCTTTTGTCAAATCAACATCAATCGTATGCCATTATATCCATTTATCCGACAAAAAAGAGGTCGCTGCAAAAAACTCAGTGAGTCCTTTGCAACAGCCTCTTTGCAGTTTAATACTTTTTAGTCTGCCTTGCTACCACAACAAATCTCTCATTATTCGTATTATATGAGCAAGTTGACAATGTTAGCAGCGTTTCGCCATATTCGGGAGTAATACCGGTATCATACAAACTATTCTCCTTGCAGTTTCTTACGTACTCGTCAAAATCCTCTTTTGAATCAGCATTGATGAACTCATAATACATAAATTCATCCTCCGAGCCAACGGCAGTCCTGAACGCCGCAAACACCTCATATTCGCACCTTACATACATTGTGTCGAACTTAACAGTTTTATGATTTTCCCAAAAACCTAACTTGCTGTATTCCAAAAGCTCATGGAACATTGTTCCGTTCCTCATGTTATGGGCGTATATTATCAGATTGTCGCTCCAATCCTGAAGATTGCATTGAAAATCCAAGAACGGAACTCCCGACGAGCTGTTCTCTTTATAAAAATTCCTGTGCAGATAGTATACATTATTGTTTTCATTATATACCACAGGATAATCTATTATTGTGCCGTCTATCTTTATCCAGCCTACCATATCATTATTTTGCTGATACAGATCATAATACCGCGCGAGCATTCCGTTTGACTCATACTCGTTTACCGGCGCCTCGGTTGCATCTGCCTCATCATCAATAGCAAACTCAACATTATCCAGCTGTTCGTTTTCTTTTTCCGGCTCCTTGACCATACTTTGCAGCTGTTCCATCTCTTTTTCCGTATTCGCTTTATCGTATTTGAATTTTACAAGATAAATTCCGCAGCCGATAAAAACGCACAGAAAAAGGATTTGAATCAGCGTTATTTTTCGCTTCACCGCATCAAATCCTTTCTTTCTATATTACCTCTGCTCAGCGAGCAGCTTTCTTTCTCTTCACAATCTCAAGACCGCCTACAGCGCCCGCACAAACACACATTATCGACACAAGAGACAAAGTAGCATATCCATCATCCCCGGTTTTTGGATTTGTTTTTGCAGCAGATGTCTTTGCTGTTGAAGATGTTGTCTTTGCTGTAGAATTTGAACCGCTCTTCGATGATGTGTTATTCTTTGTAGTTGATGATGCAGCAGTAGTTGACTTTGTACCACTGTTTGTGCGATCAAAATTAACCACCGCTTTTATATCATCAGAAATAGGCGTTATTGTTATTACGTCGCCGTTTTCCAACGATGTAATAAACTGCTTAACTCCCTTTATGCTTTCGTCCGTGCCGTCTGTCACTGTTGTTTCGCTTATGATGTCTCCATCAGCAGTAGTTATTTTAACGTTTGCATTTCCTGTGACCACGTATCTGCCGGCATCAATATCCTCGCCACAAATAACCTTTTTTTCTTTAGGCTGTTCTGTAGCTGCCGGAGCCTCGCTTGCCTGCGGCGCTTCTGTTTCGCTTGCAACAGGAGTCTCTACTGCTTCTGATACCTGCTCAGGAGCCTTTGTTTCTATCGCATACTGCGGCTTTAATGTAACTGTTGGCTGTACTGCGATAGGCAGCTCCTCGTCAGATGTGTACAGGCTTGATACAAGCATCACATCAATATCATCCACATAATCAGGATCAATATTCTGCTCGACCTCGCTGTTTATACAGTATTCGATATTTAGTATCCTTACATCCTCGGCATAGCTCGTATTGAACACGCCAAGAGGTATTTCTTTTTCAACTGCGTCCGGTTTTGAGAGCTCTGAATCATCAGTTGAATATATCACCTCGCCGTCAGCATCCTTAATAGTGAAGCTGTAATAATCAAGCGGCGAATACTCCAGACCTTCCGGCGCCTTATTAAGAGTAAGTCTTAATCTGAGATAAACGGGATCCTTTTCATCAGTTTTGCTCGATACCTCAAAGCGCTCAACCGTCTTAGATTCGGTAACATCTTTAAAGTCATCAAAAAGCGCTTTGATAGACTTTGCAGATTCCTTTTCACCATCTATAACATAAGTATATGACAAATTTTTAGTACCAGTTTTAATAGATACGTTTGATACAGCCGTGGAAGCATATGCAACGCCCATACTGATGGATACAGCAGCTACCGCAGCGCAAATATATATTTTATTCAAGAGAAAACGCTCCTTTATTTTTTAATTATCTATACTCTTAAATTATAACACAAAGAAAGTTATTTGTCACTAAGTTTTTTTGAAAACATAAAATTTGGATAGTTTTATTGAATTATCACATAGTTTTCATCGCGGTTTTGTGCAACTTTGCAGATAGATGAAAATACATTTATTTATTCTTTTGTTAATATTTTAATTTTTTGATTTTTTTCGGAAAAAGACTTGAAAATTCACAAAAAACATTGTATAATTATTTTAGCTTTGTTTGCAATACATTGCTATATTCATAAAAAGAAGTCATCGCCTGCGGGCGATGGCTTTATTTATTCATAATGGTAGCTGCCTAAAAACTTGAAGAAAAGCGAATTCTGTCTTACCTTATCAAGCGCAAAATATATACGAGCGTCATCAATGTTACCCTCAATATCTATGAAAAATATATATGTTCCCAACTTCTTTTTCATAGGACGCGACTCTATTTTGAGCATATTTATTCTTTCATCGCCCAACAGCCCTATTGCACTGTAAAGACTTCCGGGCACATGTTCTATCGAAAAGACTATAGATGTCTTATCATGCTCTGTAACTGTTAGGCACTGCTTTTTTTCTATGACGGCAAATCTTGTATAGTTGTTGATGTCATCATTACAACCCTCTCTGAGTATTTCCATATCATACAGCCTTGCCGCCGCATCTGATGTTATTGCCGCCACAGAGCCGTCGCTCTGTGCTGCCATTTTAGCTGCCAGGGCAGTTGAGGCAACAGCCTTTATTTCAGTTTCGGCAAAATCATTAACGAGCATCTTTGAGCATTGTCCTATTGCCTGCGGATGCGATACGATCGTCTTAATATCTTCTTTTTTTACACCCTTTTTCACAAGCAGATTCTGTTTTATTTTAAGAATATGCTCGCCTACTATGAACACATCCGAATCAAATGCGAGTGTATCAAGCGTCATTGTAACGCTGCCGTTAAGACTGTTTTCGATAGGAACTATACATCGCTCTATCTCCTCATTATCTACCGCTTTGATGGCGGCTGCTATAGTAGGATACTCCTTTAATTCCTCTTTTCCCTGCGACCATTCAAGAGCTGCCTGTTGTGTGAACGTACCGTCCGGTCCCATATAGCCAAGCATACAAACAATCCTTTCCAAAAAATAATGGGGCTGTTCAAGCTCACTGAGCTTTACAGCCCCAAAATCCCAATCTTTTTAATAGCTTGTCCGGCAATTATCATACACCGGACACGCCTGCTGCTGAACAGCCATCATAAATCCGACTGATTTATATTTCTTTTCCTATCACTTCAGCGATCTTTCCCAGCTCCTGCATAAGAGCCGCGAACTTGTCCGGCTTAAGAGACTGAGGACCGTCTGACGCTGCGCATTCAGGACAGTCATGAACCTCTATCATCAAGCCGTCGGCGCCTGCCGCGATTGCCGCCTTAGCTATCGCCGGAACGTATTTGTAATTTCCCGCCGCATGGCTCGGATCACCTATTATCGGGAGATGTGTAAGCTCCTGTGTTACCGGGATAGCGCTGACATCAAATGTATTTCTTGTAGATGTTTCATACGTTCTGATTCCGCGCTCGCACAATATTACATTATCATTTCCCTCAGACATTATGTATTCTGCAGCCATAAGCCATTCCTCTATAGTGCTTGCGAGTCCGCGCTTAAGGAATACCGGCTTATTTATCTTTCCGACCTCTCTAAGCAGCTTGAAGTTCTGCATATTTCTCGCGCCGATCTGGATAATATCCGCATATTTAGCAACAAGTTCAACATCACGCGTATCCATTACCTCAGTACATGCAGGCATTGAAAGCTCATCGGCAGCCTCGCGCATGATCTTAAGTCCCTCATCCTCAAGTCCGCCGAAAGCATATGGTGATGTTCTTGGCTTGAACGCGCCGCCTCTTAAAATATTAGCTCCCGCTTCCTTAACAAGACGAGCCATTTTCAAAAAATGCTCTCTGCTCTCAATAGCGCACGGTCCGGCAAACACAGCAAGCTTTTTACCGCCTATTGTGACGCCGTGGCCGACATCTATTACTGATTTTTCCTGTTTAAGCTCCTTTGACGCGAGCTTATATGGACGCATTATTGGCACTACATTCTCTACTCCGCTCATGAGCAGGATCTCATTCATGCTTATCTGGCGTTTATCGCCTATAGCTCCGATAACCGTCTTTTTCTCTCCGAATATAGGGTGCGTCTGAAACCCGAACTCAGACAGTCTTTTTTCAACCGCGCTAATGTCCTGCTTTGACGCATTGTCTTTCATTATAATGATCATTTTTTATCTACCTCGTTTATTCTATTTAGCGAAAAATGTCTGCTTAAATATCAGCTCTTATACATCTCCGCCTGAATTATATGTGTTATTATAGCACAAAATGAATAATAATGCAATAGCCTGACTAAAAATAGCCTTATTTGCAGCAGCACTTATTTATTCATAAAATATCCTATCTCTCCCGATGTGAGATAACGCCATCTTCCCTCAGGAAGATTTCCCAGCTCCACATTGCCTATACTCACGCGTCTTAGCGCCTTGACCGGATTGCCCACAGCTTCAAACATCTTGCGCACCTGGCGATTCCTGCCCTCATGTATAACTATCTCAACAAGAGTCATACCGCTCTCTATCTCCATTATCTCGCACTGCGCCGGAGACGTTTTTTTACCGTCTATATATACGCCGCGCCTGATCTTGTTCAAGGACGCGATCGTAAGCACTCCCTTGAGCACAGCATAATATCTTTTAGACGACTCAAAACGCGGATGAGTTACTTTATTTGCCCAGTCACCGTCATTCGTCATAAGTATAAGTCCCTCTGTTTCATAGTCAAGCCTGCCTACAGGGAACACTCTTTCGTGTATCTCCTTTGATACAAGATCCATGACGGTAGGTCTGCCGAACTGATCGTTCACTGTTGTGACATATCCTGCCGGTTTATTAAGAGCAATATATATTTTTTTGCTGCTCACTTTAAGCAGATTCCCATCCAGCTCGACCTTATCGTTGCCTACCTCGACCTTGACGCCCTGCTCCGTCACCTTTTTCCCGTTTACGCTCACACGTCCCTCAGCTATCATCTGTTCTGCCGCTCTGCGCGACGCCACGCCGCTCATAGCTATATATTTCTGTAATCTTACAATCTCACCCATGATTAATTCCTTTCATTTTTATCCTATAAGATCTCTGATCAGTCTTTTTACCGTTGTAAAAAAGCATGGCTTCATCCTGTAGTCCTCACCAATGCTTATATCCTTATCTGCAACTATGTCAACAGATCCCACATATGTATCGTCACAATAAATATCAAGACTGCCCGCTTTCTCTCCCTTATTTAGCAGGGGAACGATGCTTTCAGGCAAATTTACCTTTACTGTAATATTCTTGCCCTTACTGCCGTCAACCGGAACTGTAAACCCCTCCGCGGCTATCAACGCGCAATCATCATCGCCGCTTACAAGGTGCCGTATACACTCCCCCTTTTCCACAGCGCAGATAAATCTCGTGCCTGCAAAGCCGTCGTCAAGAAGCTCCCTGTGCTCCTGCCAGTCATTCGGATCGTTGAGCGTTACGGCTATATAGCAGGCATCGCCGCGCCTTGCGGCTGTTACTAAGCATCTGCCGCAAGCTTTTGTATAGCCTGTTTTTACCCCGATACACCCCTCATATGACGAGAGCATTTTATTATGATTTATATACTCGACCTCAGTCTCGCTGCCGCTGCTGAACCTGTATATGGCAGTATGGCTTTTTGCTGAAACTATCCGGCAAAACTCCTCGTTTTTCAGTGCGTATTTCGTGATAAGCGCCAGATCCTTCGCGGTGGTATAATGCCCCACCTGGTCAAGTCCATTCGGATTTTTGAAGCTCGTGTCATACGCCCTTATTTTGCGCGCAAGCTTATTCATCTCCTCGGCGAATTTCTCGCTGCTGCCGCTTATATGCTCCGCCACTGCCACGGCTGCATCATTGCCGGAATTAAGCATGAGTCCATAGAGCAGATCGTTCATTGTGAGCTCAGCCCCGGCTCTGAGATACGCAGATGAACCCTCCTGAGCAGCCGCGTTCTCAGATATTCGCACTGTCTCGTCCGGATCCGACTTATCAAGCGCCACAAGCAACGTCATTATTTTTGTGGTGCTCGCCATAGGCAGCTTTTCATCAGCGTTTTTTTCAAAAACAATATCACCCGTCAATGCGTTCATCAGACAGGCGCTTGTTGCCGAATCCGCTTCAGCATATACCGCGCGGCACGGTATCAAAACAAATAACAATAATACAAGCAAAGCTGATCGTTTCATAAACCCTTCCATTCACACATTGTTTATGCTGTCATTCTATATTATACAGCACTGATCGGATATATGCAAGAACTATTTTTTTATTAAATCAAATAATATCTCAGCGCACTTGAAAAACAGGGGTAAGTGTGGTATAATCGAACACAGACTATAGCTGATAAGGAGATGGTGATATGGATTATTCTCAGGCAAGAGAATACATAAAATGCCTGCATTCACGTGGTATAGTTCCGGGGCTTGAAAGCATACGCGCGCTTATGAGCGCGCTTGGGGATCCTCAGGATGAATTGAACATAATACATATAGCCGGCACAAACGGGAAAGGATCAACAGGTGTATTTATTGAAAGTATCCTAATGGCGGCAGGCAAAAGTGTGTTCCGGTTTTCATCGCCGTCTGTAGGTGACTATCTTGAAATGTATACTCACAGCGGAAAGAGCATAAGCGAATATGACTATGCTCAATGCGTTGATAAGATATCTAATGCCGCAATTGAGAGAGGTATAATATTTACTGAATTTGAGGCTGAGACCGCTGCCGCCTTTCTGCTTGCAAAAAAGTATTCGCCGGATCATGTAATAATTGAATGCGGCATGGGCGGCAGGCTCGACTCCACAAATATTATCAAAAAGCCTGAGCTTTCCGTTATAACCTCAATATCCAAGGATCACACAGCGTTTCTCGGAAATACATTATACGATATAGCTCTTGAAAAGAGCGGTATAATAAAAAGCGGTATTCCGGCAGTGTCTGCTCAGCAGACGACAGAGGCGGTTAAAGCAATAAAGGAAGCCTGCGCAATAACAGGCTCGGAGCTGCATATTGCAGACACACCGCAAAATATTGAATACTCAGCGTTGCAGACATTCTTTGATATCGGCAAAAGAAGATACGCCATCAAGCTGCCCGGCGCATACCAGCCGCAAAACGCGGCTCTTGCAGTAAGGGCGGCAATGACGCTTGGAATAGACGAAGCTGCCATAGAACAGGGTCTTGCAAACGCGTACCTCCCTTATCGGTTTGAACGCATAGGGCGCTATATTCTTGACGGCGCGCACAACCCCGGCGCGGCTGAAAAGCTCGCAGACTCAGTGCGCATATATTTAAATAACCGCAAGACCGCTTTTATATGCGGTATGTTCCGCGACAAGGATCAGAAAAAAATAGCGGAGCTGACAGCCGCTCTTGCTGAAAAGATATTTACCGTTTCACCGCCGCCGCCGCGCGGGCTTGACAGCGCAGCTCTCCGTGAAATTTTCAGAAGTCAGGGAGCGGATGCAGTTAGCTGCGCCAGCTTAGAGGAGGCGATTGACAACGCTGATTCAGGCGGATTTGACAGCATACTGATATTCGGGTCTCTGTCGATACTCGGAGAAGCGAAAAAAATAATCACAGCGCAATATAACGAAAGGGATAAACACTAATGCAAAGATGCAACAGGATATACACTCATCCGATGTACATAAGCTCAATGGAGAGGATACGGAAACAGGAAAAGGACAGAAAATTCTGCCTGCACAACCTGCAGCACGCGCTTGACACAGCACGGATCGGATATATCTATATACTTGAAAACAAGCTCAGCATTGATAAGGAGCTTTTTTACGCCGCCGCTCTGCTGCATGACGCGGGCAGATATTCAGGCAAGCCGCATAATGAATCTGGCGCGGAGCTTGCAGAGCGTATAATGCCGGACTGCGGTTTCACCGCGGCAGAAACTGCCGCCGTGGCAGCTGCGATACGCTGCCACAGAGCTGAAGGACAGGAGGATATTTTTTCCGCCGTCCTCTATATGGCAGACAAAAAATCAAGGATCTGTTTTGAATGCGCGGCTGCAGACGAATGCTACTGGCCAGATCAGAAACGGAATCATGAGATAGAAATATAAAGGAGGCTTTTATGATAATAGGCGGACACGAATTTGACAGCGAAAAAACACATATAATGGGCATATTAAATGTCACACCTGACTCATTTTCTGACGGAGGAAAGTGGAACAGCACTGATGCGGCGCTGCGCCACGCTGAGGAGATGATAGCAGACGGAGCGGCAATAATAGATATAGGCGGCGAATCGACCCGCCCCGGCTATACCGCTATAAGCGACGAGGAAGAAATTGCACGCATAACCCCGGTGATAAAGGCGGTTAAAAAGGAATTTGACATACCGGTATCGGTTGACACCTACAAAAGCGGCGTTGCATATGCCGCGCTTGATGCCGGAGCCGATCTTCTGAACGATATATGGGGATTCAAGCATGACAGGCTTTGCGCGGAGGCGGCAAAATGCTATGATGTGCCCGTCTGCCTTATGCACAACAGAGTGCGCGCTGAATACTCTGTTTTTTTAGACGATGTTATAAACGATCTCTATGAAAGCATAGACATTGCCAAAGCTGCCGGTATAGCTGACGATAAAATCATACTTGATCCCGGAGTGGGATTTGCAAAATCGCTCAGGCAGAACCTTGTAATAACAAATAATTTAGACAAGCTGGCTGATATGGGATATCCTATACTTTTAGGCGCATCACGCAAATCCATGATAGGTCTGACACTTGATCTGCCAAGCGATGAAAGGCTTGAGGGCACTATAGCGACCTCGGTCATTGCGTGCATGAAAGGCGCTATGTTCGTGCGGGTACATGATGTTAAAGAAAACCTCCGTGCAGTAAAAATGGCACAGGCAATAAAGGATTCATCACTGTAATTATACTGCTTTTAAGCGTAAAATTGTATTGACTTTTCAAAACTATTGAAATATAATTTATATTATAAGCACATTGATAAACTGGTTAGATGGAGGATATTATATGCAGTACAGAACTATAGCCGGGGAAAAAGTATCGGTATTGGGCTTTGGTCTTATGCGTCTGCCGATAAACGATGGCGACCCCGCGAAAATCGACGAGGAAAAGACCTATGAAATGATACAGTACGCGATAGACAACGGCGTAAACTATTTTGACAACGCCTATGTTTACCACAACGGCGCAAGTGAAAGTGTTGCCGGAAAAATACTTGAAGAACATGGACTGAGGGATAAGGTAAAGCTCGCCACCAAGCTCCCCACCTGGGAGATCAAGAGCGAGGATGACTGTATGCGTATTCTTGACGAACAGCTCAAAAAATACCGCACGGATCATTTTGATTTTTATTTGTGCCATGCTCTGGACAAGCACCGTTTCAAGGATATTATACAGAAATACAATGTTCTGCCGTTTCTTGAAAAGGCAAAGGCTGACGGAAAGATCAATCATATAGGTTTCTCGTTCCATGATGACCTTGATACATTTAAAAACATAATAGACTCATATGACGGCTGGGAATTTTGTCAGATACAGCTAAACTACATAAACACAGAGTATCAGGCAGGGATAAAGGGGCTTGAATATGCCGCCTCAAAAGGACTTGACGTTATAATAATGGAGCCGCTTTTGGGCGGAAAGCTTGCTGACCCGTCGCCGCAGGTAAAAAAAGAGCTGCCGGAGCCAAAATCGCCTGTTGAATGGGCTTTTGATTTCCTTTGGAACAGACCTGAGGTAAAGGTCACTCTTTCAGGAATGGGCGCGATGGAGCAGGTAATGGACAACGTGGGCTATGCCGCAAAGGCGGAGCCGGGTATGCTAAGCGAGGCGGAGCTTGACCAGCTTGCAAAAGCAAAATCGGTATTTGACGTAATGGCGCTTGTGCCATGCACAAAATGCGCTTACTGTATGCCATGTCCGTTCGGGCTTGACATACCGGCTATATATGAGGCCTATAATCAAATGCCGGTAATAGGCGGAGACAAAGCAAAGGAGATGTATAGAAAGCTCGCCGTAGGCGCTGATAAATGCAAAAAGTGCAAAAGCTGCGAGCGCATCTGTCCGCAGGGAATAAAAGCCTCTGAGCTGATGCCGGAAATTGCTCGTGTAATGGCTAAATGAGCTGATGGAAATACTCAAACGTGATTTTCTGGACAAATACAACGGTATCTATATAGAGCACAGGCAGCCCAAAAAAGGAGCGGTATATTCCAACGAGTTCATAACTCTTATTTACGCACCGTACTCTCAGAGCAGTTTCAAAATAAACGGGAACACTGTTTCGGTCAGCGAGGGAGACATCATACTTTTGGACAAATGTATTCCACACTCATTCGTAGATCGCCACAGCCATATGAGCTTTTATATATGCTTTTTTACACCCGATATACTGTTCGGCTGCTATGAGCGGCTTATGAGCCGCTATAGCAGCCTCAGCGAGGAGCTTGCCTCAAAGTGGTATGTGATAGTTCACGATGACACGGGGCACACCATACAAAAATACTTCATACGTATGATAGACGATATAAATTATCAGTATGACGGCTTTGAGGACTCATTCAAATGCAATATAATACTCGCTCTTACAGATATTATGCGCATTCACTCGAGCGGAGCAGTAAATAACGGTGTTCTCTGCTCAAACAGCTATGTTTTTTCAGCTATAAGCTATATCAAAAAAAATATATACGGAAAAATAAAGCTTTCAGATATTTCAGAGGAGTTGAACATAACGCGCGAGCATCTGTGCAGGATATTCAAGGAGCAGACAGGCATGACTGTAATAGATTACATTAATATGCTGCGCGTGAACAGAATCAAGCACATCCTTGAAAATACCGACAAGCCGCTGTATCTTCTTTTTCAGGATTTTTCGCTTGATGAGAATTATCTGAATGCGCTGTTCAAAAAACGCACCGGATATTCCATAAAAAAATACCGTCAGAAATTCAATTACAAATCCATCAGCGCCGAACACGGCAAAGAATAGATATTAAAAGCATCAATATCAATATTGCATTATTTTATGTCAATATATGATATTGATGTTTATTTTTTTGTGTAATATAATTAAAATATCTTAAATATTCAAGGCAATATTCAGCAAACGATCTGAAAATAAAAAGGAAAGGGGAATTACCATGACAGACAAAAAAGCAATACTCAGTATTCTGACTGCCCTTGCAATAAGCGTATCAGCCAGCTGCCCAATAGCAGCAGCAGGTGATGAGGATACGAATGTGTTAGCACATTTTGATTTTGACAGCGCAAGCCTCGACGGCAATTTTGGAACAGCGGAGGCTGTCGGAAATCTGACCTACGAGGATACTGCGGGAGGGAAATGCGCGGCGCTATCAGACAACGGATATATAAAGCTGACAAGCACCGACAAACTTGTCGGAAAAGATGATATTACAATAGCTATGAGAATAAAACAAAACGCCTCCGACACCTCCTGGTGGTTTTTTGCCGCTCCCGATGACACAGCACAAAAATACAAATATGAAAAATATTTAGGTATTATGGGCGGCAACTCAAAGCTCACGGCTGAGCGGTACAAAAATGACGGCGAGCGCAGACTCCGACTACAAGCTCTCTGAGATACTTTCCACGTCACCTGTTGCCTATATAGGCAAAGCCAACTGGTCGAACGGAGAATTTGCTGACGGCAGCATTGACTACTTTACTATCTACGACTACAGCATCCCTGATATAGAGCTTGGCGACACCTCCGCTGTCACAAGTGATCTTGAGCTGCCCTCCGGTGACGGTAACAATATTTCCATAACCTGGAGCAGTTCAGATGAAAATACGGTCACAGCAGACGGAAAGGTCAACGCGGGAGTCGAAACAAAGCACGCTGTACTCACAGCGGATATAACTCTCACGGGCAATGGGATAGACGATATAAGCCTGCAAAAGAGCTTTAACATAACGATCCCCGGCAAGGCATACGCCGCCGAAAGCTTTAATATCTATATAAGCGGCGGAAAAGCGGTGTTCACATCGGGATATACGCCAGATTCTGGGCTTGACATGTTTACAGCGCTCTACAATGCTGACGGCAGACTTATAGCTTTAGCTGCAAATCAGGCCTCGGGCGAGTTTGAGCTTGGAGAGTACGGCGACTACACTGCAGCCTGCTACCTTTGGGATAACATGAATCCGACATATACAAAAACAGAAAAAACTCTGACATATTCAGCAAAGGAACAGATAACAGAATATACCTACTCATTCCCTGACGATACGCTTCAGTCATCAGGCGCGGCAAATCAGGGCCGGTATATGAATGGGCAGTGACCTCCAGTTCCGCAGTATTTCTATGTTGATACAGTAGATTTTGACGCGATAGAATCCATATCCATAAGCTCCGGCTATGAAACAGGCTCGGCAGTAACGTCAGTATACGCGCTCAATAACGGCGGCGATCCTGTTACTACCTCAGAGCTCGTAGGCTACTGCACAGATGCCTCCACGCTCGGCGAGCCTGTCGGCTATGCGGCAGACGAGAAAACTGCCACATGGGGCTACAGAACAGCAGTGCTGACAGCAGACAGCGTTACAATAGCTGAAAACAGCTCATCATTTACAATGCTTGATACCTCAAAGCCTCTTGACATACCAAAGGGCACAGGAAAACGAGCCCTTATAATCGGACTGAGCGGCAATATAGGCTCAAAGGCTTATTTTGAAGACCTCACTATCAAATACAAATATCCCGTTGACGAACCTTCCAAGCCGCCGTATGTGGAGACGGTTACAGGCGAGGGCATAAAAACGCATTCTGTAACAGCCGATAAGGGAAATATGGAGCTTACTATTGCTGTTGTGCCGGGTACAGATATTTCAGCTCTTTCACCTGAAATAACGCTCAACACAACATCTGCAAGCTATGAGCTTACCGATGGCACCTGGCAAAACGGAAAGCTCACTATAACCTCCGCTGACGGCTATGAGAGCATATGGACAGTAAAAACTGAGGAATGGGGAAATCCGGTGCTTGACGGATTCTATGCCGATCCTAATATAGCGTATTTCAACGACACCTTTTACATATATCCGACTACCGACGGAGGCAGCGGCTGGAACAGCACATACTTCAAGGCGTTCTCATCAAAGGATCTTGTTCACTGGACAGACGAGGGAATAATCTTTAACCTGAGCGACGCCAGCTGGTCGAGCGGAGTATACTGCTGGGCGCCTACAGTAGCGGAAAAGAACGGAAAATACTATTTTTATTTCAGCGGCTGCGATAAGAACTCAGACGCAAAGCATCTTGGCGTTGCGGTATCGGACAGCCCTACAGGTCCGTTCGTTGATAAGGGCGAGCCGCTTGTAAACAAGAACACCTCAGGTCTTGACGGTCAGATGATAGATCCGGCAGTATTTACCGACGATGACGGACAATCATACCTATACTGGGGCAACGGTCAAATGTATGTTGCCAAGCTCAGCGATGATATGATGAGCATTGACGGCGAGATCAAAAAAATAACACCGACCAACTTCAGAGAGGCAGCGTTCGTATTCAAGAGAAACGGCACATATTATTTCATGTGGTCCGATAACGATACAGGCGAGCCTACTTATGAGGTACATTATGGCACATCAACAACGCCATGGGGACCGATAAACGGCGATACCGTTATACTCAGCAAGGACAACACTACAGATCCGCGCATAAAAGCCACAGGTCATAACAGTGTTGTGAACGTTCCGGGCACAGATGACTGGTATATCTGCTACCACAGATTCAACATCC
This sequence comes from uncultured Clostridia bacterium, assembly GCA_944391225.1. Classification (GTDB taxonomy): domain Bacteria; phylum Bacillota; class Clostridia; order UBA1381; family UBA1381; genus Ornithomonoglobus. Next base: position 6,556 of record CALXSS010000034.1, on the reverse strand, counting down.
CGCTTTACGGAAATGTGGGCAGCAAAAATTCAGCAGCTGGCAACCACAGAGAGGTCTGCATAGATAAGCTCGAATTCGATGATAACGGAGCTATATTACCTGTTACAGCCACAATAGCCGGCGTAAGCAGATAACTAAAAAAACAGGTTCGGAGTTTTTTCCGAGCCTGTTTTTTTTCGTTCTTTATCAAAAATATTATCGAGAGGCTGATACACAACTCAAAGAGTCTGAATAAGCCTCATTATTCACTAAAGTATTCACAAATTTTTATATTGCCGATATTCTGACGATATACAGAGCTATCAACATAAATATCAGCAGTCCAGCCATCATAGCGTACATTGTCTTTGACGCAGACTTTGAATACCACATAGAACGCAGTATCTCATAGGTAAGTATCACCATTCCCGCGCCGCCGCATATAAGCATTACCGCGAATGTAGTCTGTGAAAACAGACCAAGCAAAACACCTATAGCTCCAATAATCGTGAACGGAATAGCCGCAAAAACGAATCGTTTAGAAAACTCCCAATACGGAGTGAACTGCTTGAATATCCATTTGTTTATGAAATAGAATATTCCGGTATAGAGCAGGAACGTAACTATCCCGCCTACTGCTCCCGAAAATGCGGATATTATCCAGCCAACCACATAATTATATCCATTCATTCCGTGGAAGCCAAGCAGATTTCCAAGCAGTCTGAGCGAGCCTCTGCTTGCTCCTGTCACAACTGAATATGCGCATAATCCGGCGATGAAGCCCTCTAATATCACGAAGATCATTATCTCTGTGATACTCATTTCACCCGGGTTCATTATTGTTTCGATAGGCGATTTAATAAAGCTTTTAAACAGCCGCCACACATTAGAAAACGCGCCCTTGTTTACCCTGCCGCTATATGAATTAGCTCGTCTTGCGTTTTCTCTTGCCGCTTTTTCGCGAATCCTGTCGCTTTTGGCGCGCTCCCTCTCCTTCTTTTTCTGCTCCCGCTGCTCTGACCTCACCTCAGCCTTTGACTTTGGTCTTTCAGCCTTTTCTTTCTCCTCGCGCTCGCGGCGTTTCGCAACGCTCATAGCGCAGGTACACTGCTCTCCCTTTTCGAGCTGACGCCCGCAGTAAATACATTCCCTCATTAATATCGACCTCTTTCTTTTATAGCTGTTATAGCTCAGCTAACTGTTTTTATCATCATTAATGCCTCAGTAATACAGTCTTGATTCATACAGTATCTTCTGATACGGCATAATATCCTCCGTTCTTCTGAACAGCTTTACAGTCATATCATCTATGCTGCGCGAAAAGCCGCTTACCTCCTCAAAGGCGGTAGCTATATCCATGTTCGCGTCAAAGCTCGACACAGCCTCATCAACTATAGTCTGCTCGCCCGGCGCAAGGTGCGTCTGCGACGGGAACGCAACAAGTATATATTCCGCGTTATATATCTCATCAAGTCTGCCATAATCACGTGAATCGACCTCGGGCAATGATCTGATATAATCCGGCTCACGCGTCACACCTGCATTCAATGACGGCTCTGCATTTCGCAGAATGCTGTCATTAAGCACAAAGGATGATGCGAGCACATTACATGTGGAACCCTCGGGTATCACCTTGTCAAGATCGCGCTTGAGATCAAGTATCTTCTGCGTGTCCTCGCGGCTGTCAGGCTTCATTGAAAATGTCGGTATAAGCGACACTGTTTTTATTTCCTGTATATTGCCCGGCTGCTCTCTGTCTATGAACACGCTGAAAAAATTAGCTGCCGTAACAAGACAAAGAGCTATAAGCATCCATTGCTTTGATATGCAGTTGACCATGAACATAGTAAGCAGGGCGAATGCCGGCACATACAGCAGCAAGTGCTGCTGACCGTGCGTTTGTGTAAGTATGAATGTGACTGCGCAGACAAGCACCTGTATCCATAAAAAAATAGGTCTGTACTCATGCTTCCTCAAAGCGGCAACGAACGGAACAACAAAAAGCGCCGCTATGAATATCGCCCCGAAATAGCGCGTTATGAGCTTTATGTCAGTCATTACGGGATATTTATAGCCTGAATACAAGGTTCCGTAATCCTTGAGCAGTATCCCTGTCAAAAACGGCATAAGCACAGTTACAAGCAAAAGTCCTGATACAAGACAGGTGATGATAAGGTTCCTCCACTTCGCCTTGAACAATATGCAGTCTATGACCATAGCTGTGAGAAATGATATTGAAAAGAACGCAAAATAGCGTCTGAATACCATTATCAGCACAAGCAGCGCTCCTATTGCCACATACCGATACCAGCTCTTAGCAGTTCCATCTCTTGTATAATACAGATTATAGCAGGCAAGAGCTATCAGCATACCTCCCACATCAACGAATCCGTTGAACGCGAGAAACATTGTGACAGGCATAATAAAAACTGCCGCTCCGAACGCAAACGCCGGAGCCTTTGAAAGCTTGCGCGCCAGATGGTGCATCAGCAGTATCGACGGAATAACATACATGCACACAAGTCCGGCAACAAATGCCTCTCTTGATATTCCGAAAACATACATCCACGCTGCCGACGGCAGAGCAGCCACATAGTTATAGTCGCTGCTGCCGATGGAATCATATACATTTTTCCAGAATCCAGGGCTCATTTTGCCGCTGACTATATCGCGGCATATATCCCAGTATGTGGAATCATCCCAATAATATATGATCCTTTCTGAATTTACATATAATATACCGGCAACAAGGAAAAACAAGCAGACTGCCGCAACAGCAAAAAAGCTTATGCGCCGCTTTCGCCGTACACCCGATACCGCGCGCTCAGCCGCCTCCTCCCTGTCCCTTTCCTCTAATCTTTCGAGAAGATCCAATCCTATACCTCCTTTGCTGTCCATTGACAGCCGCAAAGCCGAAGTCCTGCGGCTCCTACATCTCAAACAGCGACATTATCTCTTCATCGGTGAGCTCTGAGAATGTGTCGGAATTTACGCGTATGATATCATCTGCCAACATTCTCTTTCTTTCCTGAAGCTTAAGTATTTTTTCCTCGATAGTACCGCGCGCCGCAAGCTTTATCACCTGCACCGCTCGCGTCTGACCTATCCTATAGGCTCTGTCCGTTGCCTGATCTGTAACGGCAGGATTCCACCACGGGTCATAATGCACTACAGTATCCGCGCCTATCAGGTTAAGACCGGTGCCGCCCGCCTTAAGCGATACAAGAAATACCTCTCTGCCGCCGTTATTGAATTCCTCCGCCATAGCGGAGCGTTCCTCGGACGGTGTTGAGCCGTTTATATAATAATATTCAAAGCCTTCCTTTTCCAGCTCTTTCGCCGCAATATCGAGCATAGACTTGAACTGCGAGAATACGAGCACCCTGTGACCGCCGCTCACCGAGCTTTTTATAAGCTCCATAAGCAGCTCAAGCTTGCCGCTCCCGCCCGTGTAGCCGCCCTCGAACAGCAGCGGGTGACAGCATATCTGCCGAAGCCTTAACAGCAGAGTAAGTATCATGAATCTGCTGCCATGCTCGCGGATTATGCCCTGAGCCTTGTCCCTCACGCTTTCAAGATACGCCTTATACAGCGCCTTCTGCTCATTGCAAAGGTCGGCATACATTGTAGTCTCTATCTTTTCCGGCAGCTCCTCAAGCACCTCGTTCTTCATTCGCCGCATAACGAACGGTCTTATCATAGCGCGCAGCGCCTCAGCCGCCATGCTGTCGCCCTCGCGCACAGCCGGTATCTCAAACCTGTCACGGAACTCCTTCGGACTTTTAAGATAACCGCGCATAACAAAATCAAATATCGACCACAGCTCCATGAGCGAATTCTCTATGGGCGTGCCTGTCAGCGCGAATTTATTCTGCGCCTTTATTTTCTTAACGCTTACCGCATTCATTGTCTTGTAATTCTTGATATACTGCGCCTCGTCTACTATACAGCAGAAAAACTCCAGCTCTTTATACTCAGCTATATCGCGGCGCAGGAGCGGATATGACGTTATTACAAACTCATATTCCGGTGCAGTTTCTATAAGCCGCTTTCGCTCCTCCTTTGTGCCGCTTATTATAAGCGCTGCTGCATCGGGCGCAAACTTCTCTATCTCCCTCTGCCAATTGTAGGTAAGAGCACTCGGAGCTACTATAAGCGACGGTTTTCCCGGCTCAGCGCCGTGGATATATGCTATTACCTGTAGTGTTTTACCAAGGCCCATATCATCAGCAAGTATTCCGCCCATTCCCATGCTTGCAAGCTGCGTGAGCCAGCGGACACCCTCTTTCTGATAAGGACGCAGCACGTTTTCAAGCTCAGGCGGTATTTTCGCTTCTACCGCCCTCACCTTATCCATATATCTCTTTATGCTCGCGTCAGCGTCTATATCCTTTGCCGCTTCAAAATACAGCATATGATATTTCGGCAGCAGCTTTGCGCCTGCGGTAATATCCTCATTTGAAAGATCGAGCCTTTCAAGCAGCCTCAGCAAGCTGTCCTTTTTATTCTTTTTCAGATTTATATAGCTGCCGTCAGCGCGCCTGAAAAAATCGTATTTGAGCCGTATGGCTGAAAGCAGTCCTTTAAGCTCATCAGCCGACAGCTCAGTTTCAAAATTCATTTCAAGAAAATCTATATCGCTTTTATAGGACGCGCTCACGCTAAGCTCAATATCCTCGCGTATCCGTATATTTTTAAACCGCTCGGACATCAATATTCTGGCATCACGCGCAATATCCTGGAGCTTGCCTGTAATAAAATCGTATATCTCCGCGTCACCTGAAAGACTGAATACCGACTTTTCTCTATCAAAATTATTGAAATACGACAGTATTCTGTTTTCCTTTTCAAAATCCCTTACAACTATTTTATCGCTGTTCTCAGAATTTTCAGTGGGGATCCTAAAACGTATATTTCCATATTCCGCAGCAGCGGCGGCGGTAATTCTTCCGTCGGCAGCATCAAACCATATTTCAAATTCCGGCTCATCGTTTATTACAAGCTCATCTACCCCGTTTATCACCACATCGCGCCTGTTCTTTACCACCGGCAGAACATTTGCGGCAAACATCATGGTATTGTCGCCCTTGAATGAGAGCTGAGTTCTTCCGTCGCCCGATACCGCTCTGTATACGGGCATGAAGTATTCCCGCCATTCCGGCGATGTCTTATAAATGGTATCGCTGTGCATGAACCACTCGCCGTCAGGTGTTAGCGCAAAGCCGCGCTCCGATACTGACAGCACTATCTCCTTATCAAACGCGTCTATATCTATAATAATATCCGGATCTCCATCTATTATTCGCACGCCGTTCATAGCTATCCCATCATACACCAGCCTGAAATCCAGATTCGCAAGCAGCGGAAAAACGCGTCTCGCAACGGCAGGTCCAAACGCGGTCTGCGAGGCATTTTTCTGATAAAACATATTGCCGGACGATCTTGTTTCATACACCTCGGCAAGTATCGCTATGATCCTTTCCTCATTCTCCGGAAAATACATCCTGTGCCTGTTATAGACCGTTCCCCTGTCTATTTTATAATCCTTATAATTAAGATAACAGTCAAGAAAGCTTTCAAGCCCCTTGATGCTGCCTCCGTGCTCAGGCAGCGCGACAGACATGCTGAATGATACACTGCCGCTGACGCTTGTCTTTATGTAGAGGGTGAACGCTGCGCGGATCTTTACAGGAACACACTTCTGACCAAACTCATTGCAGAGTGATAACGCTATTTTATCATTCTCATCTGTAAACGAGCCGCCCTCCTCAATTTCAGCCTGACGCTGCTTAAGCACAGCCACGATATGCTTGCAGGTAGTCTGCATAGTTTCATAATAAGGGCAGGTACAGAACACCTCATCGATCTTTTCATCGCTGAATGTCACCCTGACATTATAGAGCTCCTCTCCATCGACCACAGCGGTTATCTCATCGTTAGTGCGGCGGCGCATGTGCACGCGTCCCTCAAGAAAATACTCCATTCCCCTTTTGTATATCATAGACGAGCACACACGCTTTATCATACCATCCGTTATCTTCAACCTATTCACCACCTTGTAATCCTGCTGTAAACCATAACATAATTCATTCTTATCTTGTTATTATACCACTAATCAGGCATAATTACAATATTTTTTTTGTAAATGATTATGAATATTCAATGAATAATTGCCGACTGCACTCTTGAGGCTGTAAAACACAAAAAAGACCGCTGCAAAACTCGTTGAGCTTTGCAGCAGCCACTTAAATATCAGTATATAAGATTTTTCAGCACTCCGAAACCGAGTATAGACATTATAAAACCTGCCACCATTACTCCGAAGAAAATAAACAAAAGACTCTTTGCCGGCTTAAGACTGAACAGCACCGAGAGCAGCGCCCCTGTCCATGCGCCTGTTCCGGGCAGCGGTATTGCCACAAACAGGAATAGCCCGAACACCCCATATTTCTCTATCTGCTCGGAATGCTTCATGGCTTTCTTTTCACAGAACTGAGGTATCTTTCTTAAATACTTGAACTTTTTCATCCAGTTGAAGATCGCCTTTATAAAAAGAAGAATAAAAGGTATCGGGAAC
>CALXSS010000033.1 GCA_944391225.1 uncultured Clostridia bacterium | reverse complement strand
AAAAAGCAAAAACCTCATAAAATCAACGATTTTAAAGAAATTTAAAATAAAAAACGGGGTGTCTATTTGACACTACCAGCGTCACAGGGAGAGAACACATATGAAACAAAATGTGAGGATCCTGCCAATATGAAGGTATTCATATGGAACGGCAGTATTGCTCCGCTTATACGCTCATATGAAGGCTGATATATTTTTTTAGCTGCTTAGTGCTGCGGCGAAACGACAAATTAAATACAGCTAATAGTAATGCGCTTCAATGAGGCTGTTGCAAAAACTCAACGAGCTTGCTGCAGCCCCATTTGCGTTTATACAGAAAGACTTCCACTTTATCTTAATAATATCAACAGTTGATATTATTAAGAAAAATGTTTCATTTTGCAAAATAGCTTGACTATTTGTGCAATTTGGTGTAGAATTAAGTGATGAGGGGAGGTCTTTTTATGCTTATTTCTAAAAACAGGGAGATCAAACAGCGGAATAATTCGGCTATAGAAACTATACGGCTGTTCATTTTAAAGATAATAGGGGATTATAACATCAAACTACAATATCATGATATTATAGGCGTGTTTTTGCATGATAGTGAGCTTTCTCCGGTGCTTATGGAATACCATTCTCATGTTAATGATTTTTGCAACTATGTAAAATGCAATAAAAAATGCGGATTTGACTGTTATTTGCTTAAAAGCAGAATATCACAGTGCCTGCGGCGCGTACAAAGACCTATTTACGGCAGATGTCATATGGGAATGGAGGAGTATGTATTCCCGGTGTGTGCTACCGGCAAGGTAATTGGCTATTTTACAGCGGGTGAGTTTTACAGTGACCGCGAAAAAAGCTCGGAATATTTAAAAGAAAAAGCTGAGCAGTGGGGATTTGACGAGGAAAAGCTCAAGCAGATTTTTTTTAATACTGCTCGCGTGATAGATTTCGATAATGAGCGATTTATGACTGATATGAATACGCTTGCGCATCTGGTAGGACTGTACATAAAAAACAGTATTTCTGATAAGGAGCTTGAAAAACAGGCGCTTTCCGAACAGGGAAACAACAGTAAGAATTATGTGGTTGAAATGGCAAAGGAGTATATAGCGTCAAATTTTACGGGGGATATATCGCTTGAAACTATAGCAGGTATTTGCCATTGCAACAGCTCGTATCTGAGCAGCATATTTAAAAAGAAAACAGGAAAGAGCGTTTCTGAATATCTTAATGAGATACGCATAAATAGGGCAAGGCTTTTGCTTGGGATACCTGGCTGCATTACAAATTGATCCTTGACACGAAGAATAAGATAGGCGATATATATGTAACAGATCCGGCAACGGGAACAGAGTATGTGCATGAGGGCAGATTTACGCCGTATATCAGTAAAATTACCTCGCTTACCGATATCGGCATAGTTTCAAATCAAGGCTATTCAATAGCGCTGGCAAATCTGCTCGTATATGAAACTGTTCCGAACAAGCTGACGATAGGAACGCCCAAGGAGAGGCAGATAATACAGCGCAATGATGAGAATCGCGCGATGGTCAATGTAAGCGGAACATACAGATCGGAGGATATTCCCGGTTCTGTAGAGATATGCGCGGAGCTTGCAGAAAATGCACGCAGAGGAAAGAGCGTGGACTGGCAGAGCGTGGATTCATTCGCAGACGGTGAGTTCAGCGGCACACTTGAGCTTATGGCAGGCGGATGGTACACTGTAAAGGTCCGTGTAAAGAGCGATGGGGCATATATGGAGGAGGAGATCTCAAGGGTAGGCGTGGGAGATATATACCTTACAGCAGGTCAGTCCAACTCCGCGAGCTTTGGTCAGGATAAAACAACCCCGGCAAATGACACTGTTTCAACATGGGATCCGGATACCGGCGCATGGGTATTTTCATCGGATCCTCAGGTATCATGGAGCGGCTCGTTTGTTGGCACTGGCGGCTCGCCATGGCCAACTCTCGGCGATTATCTTACCGAAAAATACGGTGTTCCTATCGGCTTTATCTCAGCGGGCTGGGGATCAAGCGTTGTAACTGATTTTCTGCCGGAAAATAATAAGCATTACAAGCGTATCAGAATACCGCTTGAAGAGTTTGGAGTAAACGGTATAAAAGCTGTGCTGTGGCATCAGGGAGAGAGCGACGCCATAAACGGCACATCAAGCGAGCAGTATAAAAAAGATCTGCTCACAGTTATTGAGAGCAGCCGCAGCGACGCAGGCTATGATATACCGTGGGTAATAGCAAGAGCAGCATATCATACACAGTCGAGCGCGGAGGCGGAGCAGAGAGTGGTAGCGGGACAAGTATCAGCCTGCAACGATATAAATATATTTGTCGGATCTACTACAGATGATCTGCTTGATGGATACCGTTCAACAACAGATCATGTACATTTCAGAAAAGCCGGACTTATAGAGCATGGAACAAGATGGGGTAAAGCTCTTGACGCAGCATTATATCACGGCACTGAGGATATATATATCGGAAATGTGTATACAGATCAGACTGATAAAGGTTATGAAATATCGTTCAGGCTAAACAATACAGGTTCTGATACGGCAGAGTACACAGCCTATATGGCGGTATATGAGAGCGGTGTGCTTTCTGATGTTTCAGCCATGGGCAGCGGCGCTGTTGAAGCAGACAGTTTTGCTGATATAAACGGTGTTATTGATATTCCGCAGGACTCAGATGGATTTGATGTAAAGCTGTTTATATGGACTGGTGAAGATACTCCTGTAACGCTGCCCATAAAGCTTGTGTGATTACTCCGCAAGAACGGCACAAAAAAAGAAGCGTGCGCAGCGCTTCTTTTTTGATGCTGTTATCAAGCTTTCATTAGCTCTATAAGCTCGCTGAGATGCTCCTGATATACGCCGCGAGGGTCGCATGAATGCTTTATGCAAACATACGCGGCTTTGCCTATGACCTCGCCCATCATTCCGCCTGTTCTCATAACTCTTACCGAACCAAGAGCGTCGTGAGTCACGCTTATGTTTCTTCCGGCAAGGAACAGGTTTTCAATATTTCTTGAATAAAGACATCTGTACGGTATGAAGTACGGACGATCAAATTTCTCGTGACAGTCGCGTGAAAGAAAACCTGCTCCCTCTGTGAAAGTGGCATAAAACCGGCTGTCGGGATAATGCACATCAAAATCCCAGGTTGCAGGAACACAGGCATCTGGAAATGTATATTTTTTATGTACATCACACTTTGTCAGGATAACATCGCCAAGAAAACGCCGCGATTCTCTTTTGCCGCCTATGAATGAGCTGTGATTTATAATATAGTTTTCATAGTCGTGATCAATATTCTTTAATGTGTGCCATGCGCTGTACATAGCTCGCAGGTTAAGGTCGCGGGAATATTCAGCAAAAAGTATTGGATCTTTTTCCATACCGCTTTCCCAGTACCAGCCTCCCAATGCCATTTCGCGGCTTTGACCGTATATGCTTTTAGTGTCACCTCTGCCGGGGAATGGTTTGTCGGCAAGATCTATAGCCCAGGCAGAGCAGTCGGGGAAAGAGGCGGGTTTGCCCGTGTCACGAACATTCCACATATTTGTCATTCCCATATGACCGTTTACCGTCACCTCATAATCAGCTCCACTGTAATATGCTGCATCTCCGTCGCCGGTGGAGTCGGAAAACAGCTTTCCTTTTATAATGGTTTTGCTGCCGTCTTTGACTCTGTATATTGTAAGAGATGTTATTTTACCGTCCCTTACATCGGCTCCGGATACTATGCTGCTTATATACAGCTCAATGTTTTCCTCGTTCTGTATTATGCTGAGCTTTTTTTTCGTCCTCATATATCTCCGCGGTGTTTTTGTGACCGTATCTGTGTGATATTTCCTGCTCAAGCTCCTTTACTATGTTGCCGATGTTCGGATATGGCTCAAAATTTGTTTCGCCTCCGAGCCATACTCTTACCTCTGAGCTGTTGTTTTCGCCAAGAATGCTCCTGTCCTGTATCAGAGCGGTTTTCAGCCCGTTGCGCGCGGCGGATATTGCGGTACACATTCCGGCAATGCCGCCGCCACAGACCACAAGATCATATATTATTGGTATCTCTTCTGGGGGATTATCATTTATGGCGTTTATCATTTCAGTCAGTTCGTCCGTGTCATCGGGCGGAATAAAATCCATATTTGACGTTATAAAAATACCGGCGCAGCGTCCCTCAAATCCTGTCAAGTCATGCAGAGAAAGATTGATTTTTTCTTTATCAGAATCAAATATCCCCACTTCCTGCCACATCCATTCCTTTCCGTTTGTGCCCAGTATATCTCCGAAAACCTCTCCATTTATAAGCAAGCGGAATACTCCTGGAGCATTTCCTTTTATCCAGTATTCAGTCCAGTTTTTTGTTCTTACCCATATCCTATATTTTCCTTTTGACGGCAATACTGCCGATACTTCGGCGTCACTCACAGGAATACCTATTCCATGAGCAAGAAGATATTCACTTCTTACTGTATGAAAAAACTGAGTGTCAAGCGACCAGCCGCCGTATGTATCGAAAGAACCGGGGTTGATATAGACAGAGCAGTCTTTTAATGCCGCGTACTTGTTCATGATAAAACCTCCTGTTTCGTTAATTTCATAGTCATATTATTAGGACAGCATATGTATGTCCTCATTGGTATAGCAAGAGAACAGCGCAATATAATGCTTGCGCCATCTCCTGTTGATGATTATATTATACAGCTTAATTCATTTTTTTTATAGCAATATCTTTAGTAATATAGAGTAATAATTTTATATGCCTTAAATAGGGCGTGTTGTGTACAAAAAAACAAAAATTTGTCCGTGTGAATGTTAAAGATAGTACATTACAAAGCAGCCTGATTAATATATAATTTATATATAATAAACAATATATCCAAGTCAGGAGGGAAAGTTATGTTGAAAATGATGAGGCGGACAGCGGTTCTAATAGCATTGGCTGCCATACTGCCATGCAGCCAGGGAGTTAGAGCGGCGAATTACGCGTTTCTTGATATTGATTTCGAGAATTCGTCTGAGGACTTGTGGGGCTTTGAAACGAGCGGCAGCGGATTCGCAGCTGAGGCTGCGATTCTTGACGGCAGCGGCGCAATAAGGTTTGGCGGTGGTAACGGAACAGGCAGTCCGGGAAAGGCTCAGCTGAAGATACCCTATGAGAGATACGGGGATTTATTCGAGGTGGAATTTGATCTGTATCATCCTCTTGCTGATGCGGGCGATACGTTTATCAGACTGACGGATGAATCAGATAAGGATGTGTTTTCGCTTTATCTTAGAGAGTCGGGCGACAGCGCTGACATAGCGGGAAAGACAATGCGCTATGGTTTAAATACTGTTCTGGGTTCAAACTCTCTTGGTGATAATGCAAAAGGCAGCGCGAAGCTGCTGTCCACTCCCGAAACGGGAAACGCGGGACCGAACGGTATAACGTATCATATACATTCATTTATTGATCTTGATGCGCGCGAGCAGTCGCTGATCATAACAGAAAAGGAAAGCGGCAAAGAGGTGGTCAGGGTAGAGGACGCTGATATAAAGAACGCGTCGGAACCGGCATGGCTCAAGATAGGTTATGGATACGTGGTATCGGAATATGAAGGTGTGTATATTGATAATTTGAGAGTATCCGCTCAAACCGATGAGGATATATATATAAACAGCTTTGATATAAGCGAGGGGAAAGCCTCTGCTGAGATAGAAAATGTAAGCGGAAATGATATAGACGCTATGCTTGAGTATGCAGTGTACAAGCCTGACGGCAGTCTTGAGAGCATAAGCTATAAGGATGCGCTTATCAGCGGAGAAACGGGCAGCAATGTTTTTATGTTTGAAGATACGCTCTCATTTGATGAGGGGACAGAAAAAGAAGCGAAGCTGTTTGTGTGGGATCGTGAAACGATGCGTCCTTTTACAAGCAGCATGAGCGCGGTCGACACGGGCAGAGAACTTAATATAGCAAGCATGGTACAGAATGTTCCATTGAAAAACAAGCTGCTTGATGATGGATATTACACATGGTGCGGCTCATATATCAAGGGTAATGACGGCAGATATCATGTATTCTATTCGCGTTGGAAGCTTGAATACGGATTTGTACCGGGCTGGGTATCGCATTCAGAGATAGCTCATGCGGTATCAGATAACATTGACGGACCATATGTATTCCAGGAGGTGGTTATTGGACCTCGCGGCAGAGAATACTGGGATGGAACAACAGCGCATAATCCTTATATAATGGAAATAGACGGAAAATATCATCTGTACTATATGGGTACGACCGCTCCTGAGGGTACAGCTGAAACTCCCAAGGCATATGACGCTGACTGGTATGAATACAGAAACCGTCAGCAGATAGGAGTGGCAGTAAGCGATAGTCTTGACGGACCGTGGGAAAGATTTGACGAGCCTGTACATAAACCCGACAAGACAGCTGATGATATGGGCGCAACAGCGTGGGACAGCATGGTGGTAAACAATCCTGCCCTTACTGTTATGCCTGACGGCAGGATACTTATGATATATAAGGGCGTTCAGGATACAACCGGCGGTGACACATCAAAGCCAAACGGTGTTGTGAAGATAGGCGCAGCAATAGCTGAAAGTCCTATGGGCCCGTTTGAGAAACAGGACGGACTTTTATTTGAAGGCTCAGGAACACTTGCAGCGGAAGATCCGTTTGTATGGTACTCATCTGAGGATGAAAAGTATTATGCCGTAGTGCGCGACGCTGTCGGCGGATTTACCGGAACAAAGGGAGCTCTTACACTGTTTGAATCAAGTGACGGAGTTACAGACTGGCACGCATCAAAAAATCCTCTTGTGCTGCCTAATTATATCACATGGGAGGACGGCACAAGAAACAACAGTCAGGTGGAAAGACCGTGGCTTATGTTTGATGAAAACGGAACTCCGATAATGCTTTTCGGAGCTACAAGGATAAATAACCGCGAAAATTTTACAACTAATGTATTCATTCCGCTGTTGGATCAGTAAATTATGTAGAGGAGGATAATTATGTTGGCTAAAAAACTAACGGCAGCTATCACAGCTGCGGCAGTGGCATGTGCGGGCGCGTCGTTTACGCTTGCAGCAGAGCCGGAAACAGTGGCGTATGCGGATTTTGAAACGGATACGGAAAGCTTTGTGGTGGAGTCAAGCAGCGAATCGTATCCGCTGCAGCTTTCATCAAAGTATCCGGGCTGGCTCGATGTGGGCAACGGCTGGGGAAGCGTTTATGTGCCTGACGATAAGCTTGCGGGCGAGAACAGCAGGGTAACAGTGTCGTTTGAGGCGGCGTATGGAAAACTTACAGGCAAGTATTTTTATCATGTGATAAGCGACAGCAAGGGAACGGAGCTTGTAAACTGGTCTTACAGCGCGTACGATGGCAGCGTGGCTAAGAATGTGTTCGGCACGGCGGTCAATGAGCTTACAGCGGCGGATTTTTACAGCGCAAGCTCGGAGCCTGTGACTGATTATGCGGCGGAATATACATATGTATTTGATTTTGCGTCGGGAACTGTAACGCTGTCTGTTCATAATAAGTACGATGACAGCACAGCGGTGCATACCGCGGAGCTGCCGGAGGGCGTGAGCGATGTGAAGTCGCTCAGGATAGGCTCGGATTATACCAATACATCAAGACAGTGTGTGGTGGATAATATAAAGATAACGACAGAGGAATCAGAGGAAGACCTTGTGCCGTATACAATAAACTATGTAATGAACGGTGAGGTCGTTCGCAGCAGGAGCGCGAGTGTCACAGCCGGAACGGTAATAGAGCCGGAGGAGGTATTTGTATATAACGGAGTCAAGTATTATTCCGAAAGCGGCGAGAGCATGGTAGTGCAGGAGGGAGAAGAAAATATATTAGAGATACCGGTAAGGGAGGCAGAAAAATATACAGTGTCAATAAAAGCCGGAGGTGATCTTGACGAGATAACACGCGAATACGAGGTGACTGAGGGAGAGTCGGTATCATATGTGTATCCGATGTACATGCTAAAGGATCACACATTGTATGTGACAGAGCCGGGCAGCGCTGTATATTACGGAGGCACAGCAGAGAATGTAACGGAATCAATGACGATAGATATAGATTATCTTGAAATGTACAATACATGTGTGATGTATGACGAGCTTGACGCAACAGATGGAGAAAACGCGGCGGTGCGCGCATCGAATGGATCGGCGTTTGCAAATCAGGAATATATGTCGTCAAAGGAGATAGTGCCGGGAAAATACACATTTATAGTAAGATACCTCAGTAAAGGGCGCGGTTCGGCGTTAAAGATAGGAGATCAGCTTATAAAGGAGATAGGCTTAGGAGATGAACGTGGCTCATGGCTGACAGCGGTGGTAGAGAATGTAGAGATAACCGACGGCGGATACATAACGCTTGAGGCAGGCAGCGGCAAAACGAGAGATTGCCTTGATACAGTAGCAGTTATAAGCGAAGATCCAATAGAGGAAGAGCCTGAGCTGTATGAAAACAGGATCAGAAGCATAGAGAAGTCTGAGGATGAGATCAGAGTAAGAACAGAGCTGGTAACAGCTGAAAGAGGAACGCTGTATACAGCGATGTATTCAAAGGATGGAGTTCTTGTAGGAATGAATGTGTCAGAGATAACGGAATCGGATCAGACAACGAGTGTGAGCATGAACGGAACAGAAAATGTAAGAACAGTAAGAGCATATCTATGGGATGGATCAGAGAATATGGAGCCGATAGCAGAAACAAAGGAATTTGAGATACTTATAACACAGCCCGCTCAGACAACGCCGACAGCGGCACAGCAGCTGCAGATAGACAGAAAATACGGAATGTTCATACATTTCGGTATCAATACATTTTCACCAGACGGCGCAGACTGGACGGACGGAACTCTTTCGCCTGAAATATATACACCGGAGGTCATTGACGCAGATCAGTGGGTAAAGGCGGCAAAGGACGCCGGAATGTCGTACGTGATACTTGTCACAAAGCATCATGACGGATTCTGTTTGTTTGACACAGAGTATACAGACTATAGCGTAACAAACAGTCCTAACAAGACTGATGTTGTAAGGGCTGTAGCTGACGCTTGTAAAAAATACGGCGTACAGCTTGGTCTGTATTATTCATTATGGGATAGACACGAGAGGACATACAATAATGACGAGCGATATGTCGAGTATATGAAAAATCAGATAACCGAGCTGCTTGACGGCAGATATGGCGAGATAGTCGAATTTTGGCTCGACGGAGGATGGGACAAGACTAACGAAAGATGGCATATGGACGAGCTGTATGATCTTGTAAAGCAGCTTCAGCCAAACTGCGTATTCGGAGTAAATCATACAATAGGCATTTATAACAGCCCCGGCTATGCAGGAAACGAGTACCAGCCGCCGAACTATCAGGAGAATATGCCCATGAAGTATTTTCCGTCTGATTTCCGTCTGCTTGATCCAAAGTATACAAAGGTGGGAGCGGACGCCGATCCAAAGCTATATATGCACGATGGAAAACAGTATTATCTGCCGTTTGAGGCTACAATATGTGTAAAGCAGAAAGGAAAATGGTTCTGGTCTCCGTCTTATCCGGAGCTGCTCAACATAACACCGCAGCACATAGCGCAGAAGTACAAGGACTTTACGGAACAGCAAAATGTGCTGATAGTCAACTGCGCGCCGAACCGTGAGGGCAGATTAGAGCAATACGATATTGACACTATAACAATGGCGGGTCAGCTCATAGGCATAGGCAGCGGCAGCGACGCTCAGATATATGAATTTGAGGACAGCCTCTGCACTCCAGGCAGCGACGCGGGAGCGTTTGGGGTATCCACAGCAACCGCGGATTATTCCGGCAGCGGATTTGTGGGCGGCTGGACAGGTCAGTGTTCCGCTGAGTTCAGCGTCAACTCAGATAGTGAAAGAACAGCGCGCATAGCCCTTGTTTATGGAAACGGAAACGGGGCAAATACAGCGCATATCAGCGTGAATGGTGAACACAAGGCGGATATAGCGGTAAATGATACGGCGAGCTGGGCGTTTGTGATGTCGCAGTATGTGGAAATACCGCTTGCAGAGGGCGAAAACAAGATAACCATAACAACAGACGAGGGTAAGGGTCCCAATATGGATTGTATCTATATCCAATAATTATTAGTTTCCGAATGAGAATAATTTTTAACCGAATGGGAGGAAAATATTATTCAGATATGATATATTGTTATCAGAAAATAAAGAGGACTGCGCCGGTATGTAATGACATACCGGCGGGAGCGCTATGACGGGAGGAGAGCTATGAAGAATTTAAAACAGATCATAGGAGGGGTAGCAATGAGTATCATACTGAGCATTGCGCCGGTGTTTACAGGAACTGTCATTGCAGGAACAGATAACGAGGGCGCATGGGGCGATAACGGTGACGGCACATATAATAACCCCGTACTACCGGGAGATTATTCGGATCCGGACATAATACGCGTAGAGGATGATTATTATATGATAACATCCACGTTCCAGCTTTCGCCAGGCTTGACTGTGCTGCATTCTACAGATCTTGTGAATTGGGAAATAATCAATCATGCTGTAGACGACCTAAGCCAGATCGATCCAAGATTCAACTATGACAAGATGGACGGCTACGGCAGAGGAATATGGGCGCCCTGTATAACGTATAACAAAGCAAATGAAACTTTCTATATCCATTTCGGAACTCCTGACGAGGGCTTTTTCATGGTAAAGACACAGGATATATACGGAGAATGGAGCGATGTTTATGAGCTTGAACGTCCAGACGGTTCAGTGTTCGGCTCAGGCTGGGATGACTGCGGAGTGCTTTGGGATGATGACGGACAGGGTTATTTCATAGGCACGAATTTCGACGGAAAATACAGCAGAGATGGCTACGTAGCGCAGAAGTATCAGAGTTGGCTTTATAAAATAAGCGATGATGGATACACGCTTGAGGACATGGGCATACCTGTTCATTACTCAAACGATGCGTATAATCCAAACGAGAGATCGCCTGAGGCTTATAAGCTTTTCAAGAAAGACGGCATATATTACATATACCATAATGGTGTTTATGGTTCAGACCGCCGCGCATGGCTGATGCGCAGCGATTGTATATATGGCAAGCTTGACAATGGTGAGAATGGAAGCTTTGAAAATCCGGGCAAATACGAGCATTGTCCGTTTTATGTGGTAGCAGGCTACAGAGGACCATGTCAGGGTAATTTTGTAGACGCGGATACAGAAAACGGCAAGCAGTGGTATTTCTGGACGCACCAGGGCTCAACGCAGGTAGACGGCAGACCCGATAGTCTTATCCCTGTAGAATGGGTAGACGGCTGGCCAAAGGCTGACGCTGACGCGACAGGCGAATCGGGCGGGGATATGCCGTGGGAGAATATACCCAAGCCTTTCCCGGACAGTGAGATAAAGCGTCCTCAGACGAGCGATGAGTTTGAATCCACGGAGCTTGGCGTACAGTGGCTTTGGAATTTCCAGCCTGATAATACAAAGTGGAATCTTACCGAAAGACCGGGATATATGCGTATGTATGCGAAAAAGCCGCTTAGCAGCGATAAGCTCTCAAAAACGCCGAACACGCTTTTACAGAGGATGTATAAAACAGACGGAAATATTGTAACAACAAAGATAGATATTTCCGGTATGGTAGATGGTCAGAATGCCGGTCTTACTCACAGCGCGTCAGATATGAGCGCATGTATTGGCGTTGTTCAGGAAAACGGTAAAAGATATTTACGCTATTTCACATCATCAGGAGCTGATATGCGCGGTATAGAGATACCGTCAGATGTGACTGAAATATATTTCAGATCCGAGTGGGATACGGACTGCGTGAATTATTTCTCATACAGCCTTGATGGCAGCACATTCAAATATTTCGGACAGAAATATCAGCTTATTGGCATAAAGTACCGCGGCGACTATGTAAGAATATACAACTACAATAACTCAGGTGAGAATGGATACATAGATGTCGATTATTTCAGATATGAGATGGATACACCGCAGGCGGATCCGATGTTTATGGGTGTTGCGGATAATACTGCATATGATGAGCCTGTAAAAATACGCTGGTCAAAAGGCATATGCACTCTTAACGGCGAACCGGTCGAGTATGACGAGCAGCTTTATACTCCCGGCGAATACGAGGCGGTCGCTAATTATAACGGCAAGGAAACAGTAATTCACTTTACCATAAACGAGGGCGTTACAAAGCCTGAGATGCAGTTCCCGTTCAGAATAAACGCCGGCGGAGGCGAATATGAGGGCGCGTCGGGCTTGTGGAACGGCGATATTTCATATTCGGAGGGCTCATACGGATATGTGGGCGGAAGATTTCTTACATACAGCAATTCTTATGAGGAGATGTACAAGTCAGAGCGATTTGAAAAGAGTTTTGAATATAAAATAGACCTTGAACGCAACGGAAAATATAAGGTAAAGCCTTATATGATGGAGAATTATCAGAGCGAGGCGGGAGGCGCTGCGCAGCTGCTGCTTGCAGCGTACAATAAGGGAGAGCTTATAAAGACGGCGGCATTTGATACGGAGTTGAGAACAGGAGTAAGCGAGCTGCCGTTTGAGCTTCCTGAGACGGCTGATACATTAAGACTGTTCGTATGGGATAGCAACGGAACGCCGCTTGGCAGAACTGACATAATAGGGATAAACTAAATACTGAAAAAATCGCTTTATGATATGAACGAAACTCATCACTTAGCGCGATGAGGCAGCGTATTTTTGTTTATTGTTTTTTCTAAAGTCACCAAGGCTGCTGCAAGCTTGTTGAGCTTTGCAGCAGCCTCATTTTTATGTATGCAAGCTATTTGAATTTTTTTCTGAACTCCGATGGTGAAAACCCGGTGTATTCACGAAAATCCCTTGAAAATTTTTGTATATTCGAATATCCTATCTTGTTTACTATATATACAGCCTTGTTGTCCGTGTACAGCAGCAGCTGCTTTGCTGCTTCAAGGCGTGTCGTTTTAATATATTTTGCAGGTGTGGTGGAGAAATGACGCTTGAACAGCGAAATAAAATACCGCTCGTTGAAGCACATCTCATCAGCGAGTGATCTTAAGCTCAGGTCGCCGTCAAGATTGTCGTTTATATATTTTTTTATGTGCTCGGCAAACTCATCTGTTTTAAGCTCGTTTACTGCGTATCCTGCGTTTCCGAGCATCAGCGCTACAAGCTCGAGCAGTGCGGCGTTGAGCATCAGCGCGGAGGCGGCATCGGTCATAAGATGAAGCGAGTCAAGCTTGTCCATAAGGGATTTAGCGTAGGTAATATCATCAAGCGAAACAACATATGGAAATTTAATAACGTCGAACAGCGATATGCCGTCAAAGTGCATCAGAAATTCACACCAGTATTTGTTGTAGCAGGTCTCATTCTCTGAATAAAGCGATACGATAGAGTCCTTCGGAAGAAGGACCATATCATTCTTTTTCGGGAAGTATTCCTTGCCGTCTATCGTTATCCTGCCTTTGCCGTCAAGGATGAGATATATTGTGTTTCGTCTGCGCCTGTGCTCACCGCGCGACCAGTCGGGACAAAGCCCGTGGTCTATAAGTATGAACTCTGTCCGCAGCTTGGAAAGATGCTGATTGAGCAGTTGATTTTTATTGTGAGGATCCATATATATGCCCTCCTGTGTTATTTAATGATATTTTCATTGAGCTGATTATATCATAAATCTGAATTTTTGACAAGCAGATATGACTATATTATATATTTTTTTATCGGTACATTTTATATAATGTAAACACAGAGGTTATACATGATGTGCAAAACAATGGGAAACTGCAATGCGGAACGCAGATGCCCAGCGTTTGCATAGGTTTAATTCAAGAGAGGAAGAGATTGATCATGAAAAAGACAACTGTATATGCGCTCAGTCTTTCACTTATCTGCTCGTCTGCCGCGGGGGTTACCTCAGCGCGGGCAAGCGCGGCGGTATATACGTTCGGAAACGAGTATATTCTTGTGAAGGATTTTGATACCTCCTCACTCAGCGCGGCGGAGATCGGTTCAACGGGCATCATTGCAAAGACTGAAACAAGCAATTATAATAATGTTGTTGTGCGTGATAAAAACAGCACGAACAGCGGGTATTATCCCTATGGAAAGGGGCTGCCCGACAACGGCTATTATCTTTTCATAGGCTCCGGCGGAAACAGCGATGTGAAAGCGACTCTGACACTTCCTGAAATGATAGATCAGGGGAGCTATGTAAAGATCAATTATGCTAAGCCTTATGCCACAAACAACGGCTCGGTAAACAGGAGCGCGGGAAATAAAAATACTGTCACATTAGGCGCGGAAGCCTTGGATATTGAGGGCGGCTCGGAGTTTGACAGATGGTATACAGCGACTGTTAAGGCTGATTCTGATATATCAGATATAAGCATCGATCTGGGAAAATGGAGCGCAATAGCGATAGCTGAGATAAGCGCGGAGGAAAGCGCCGATATGTTGGAGCTAACAGCGGCTGATGGTACAGAATCGTTATACATAATGGACGGCGCTCAGGTACAGTATAATGCGAATGTGTATTCGAGCATGATAACAGATGATGAAAGCGGAGAAATAGTCATGCGCGGCGGGACTGACGAGAGCGCGGAGGTAATATACAGCGTGACAGAGGCAGACGGCGTCGAGATCAATCAGGATGGATTGCTTACCGTGACCTCGGAGGCGCAGCCGGGAATAGTTACAGTCAGCGCGGAGTACGCAGGAAATGTAAAGACGCTTGAGCTGGAGCTTATGGAGCTGGGCAATGCTGACAAGGTCGAGATAACAGGCGATGAGGCTGTTAAGCCCGGCGGCACAGCAGAATTAAGAGCAATACCCACAGCGGGCGGAGTTATAATACCTGAGCGTTCAACTATCTGGAGCATAGAGGGAGAAGACTTTGGATGCAGCATAGAAAACGGTGTGCTGAACGTTCCTGAAAACGCACAGCCGGGTAATATCACTGTAAAAGCCGAGCTTGCGGTCGAGGGCGCTCAGCAGGCGGAGGGTATAAGCGATGAATACACCGTAACGATAATGGACGAAAACTCAATGACGGAAAACGAAGTGAACGGCGTGTTTTTGACAGACGGCGAGACTGATGTAACATTCGCAAACGGTATCGCCGGAGTAATATTGGATAAAAACGATACTGCCGATGGAATGAGCGTGGTTGTGAAAGCGATTGGCGAAAAGGATGTGGTTTTGGCTGAAACAGAGGCCGATATTTCCACTGCGGCAGAGGGTGTAAGCGAGGTAAAAACAGCTATGGAATTTTCGGGTGCGGCTGCTATAAAGGCATATATCAAAAATTCAGACGGAGAGGTTGTATCAGAAATATTCAGAACAGACAGGGGCAGCTATAAGAATGTACCGCTTGTTTCGGATTGGATAACGGGAGCCAAATCGGGTCTGGGAATGGGCGCGGGCATAATCGCGCCGTCAGGCGCGCCTGTTGGAGTGGATCCGGAGCTGGTGGATACGTCGTCGCTTAATGTGAAATATACATATGAAAACTATCCTGAGCAGACAGTGGATAATGTGCTTTGGTACAAGACCGGTGCATATCTTAAGAGTGCAAATGGAGCGAATAACAGCATATATGCCCGCGACAGCGCGGATTGGGAACAGCAGGCGCTGCCGATAGGCAATGGATATATGGGCGGTATGTTGTTCGGAATGCCTGATAAGGATCAGATACAATTTAATGAGGAAACATTCTGGGCGGCAGGCTACAGAGGCGTTCAGACTGAGGTAGCCTCAAACAGCGTCAATAATCAGATGAGCGAGGGTATAAACGGTTATATGAGCGTGGGAAACCTGTTCGTTGATTTTGACATACCTGAAAATGCCGAGATCAAGAATTATTACAGGGATCTGAACCTGGATGACTCAGTGGCGCATGTAAGATACGAGTATAACGGAACAAACTTCAGCAGGGAATATTTTGCGTCATATCCAAAGGAGGTGCTTGTGCTCAGATACACGGCTGACACAGCAAACGCTCTTAATTTCAGCGTCAATCCGGTTTCGGCTCATCCCGGAGATGTGACAGTAAACAACGGTGAAATAAAGATAGTAGGCAGACTTAAGGATTCAGAGCCGTACAGCTCCGGAGGAAACGCGGCATGGAATCAGGAATCAGATCTTGAATATTGCACAATGATCAAAGTCATTGCAGATGACGGCACGGTAACTGATGGATACAATAAAGTTGATATTTCCGGAGCGACAGGAGTTACTGTTCTTGTAGCAGCCGCTACAGACTATGATCCTGACAGATTCGTGCTTAAAGCGGATGGGTCTGTAGATATGACTCAGACTCCGTACAAGAGCGAGCGCGGCGTTGCGGCGGCTATCGAGAAAGCGGAAAACAGGATAAGCGGCGCGGCGTCGATGAGCTATGAGGAGCTAAAGGCGGAGCATATCGCCGATTATAAAGCTCAGTATGACACTGTAAGCTTTTCACTTACAGATAGTGACGAGGTATGCCAGCTGCCTACAAACGAGCTGCAGGCATCATATAAGAGCGTTGTTGGGGTAAAAACTAATTCTGATGGCACAACAAGCGTAAATTATGATGAGAGCAAATACAATGCTCTTGACAAGCACCTTGAGGAGCTGCATTACAGCTATGCGCGATATCTTATGATATCGTCATCACGCTCTACCACAATGCCCGCTACTTTGCAGGGCAAATGGTGTCAGTCTGTCTCGGAGATCTGGGGCTCGTGCTATTGTATAAACATCAATATGGAGATGAACTACTGGTTTGCGGGCGGAGCAAATCTCCTTGACAGCGGAAAAGCCTTGATAAAATGGTTCAATTCTCAGATACCTGCCGGACGCGTTACCGCAAAGAATATGTATAAGGTAACTCCTAAGTCATATAAATTTGAAAACGGCGTAATGACATTTACCGATTCTGATTCTGATGCTGACGACGTTTTCATAATGCACACAAAGCAGGCTATTATGGGCACTACCGATATGACCGGCTCTACAAGCATTCAGTCGCCCGGAAATACAGCTTGGCTCATGTACAATCTCTGGGATCTTTATCAGACGTCGGGAGATGAGGAGCTGCTCAGAAACGAGCTGTATCCGATAATGCGCAAGGCGGCAAATTTCTATACTCAGTATCTGTATACAAATATGAAAAAAACAACAACGGATACAGAAACATATCCTGACGGATACTATTACACGACATGGGAGGGACGCTCGCCGGAACAAGGACCTACACAAACAGGCGTTAAATATGATCTTCAGCTTGTGGCAGGAATGTACGATTACGTTATTGAAGCGGCAGAAATACTTGGCATTGACGAGGATAAGGTAGCGGCATGGCATGAGATAAGAGATCATCTTGAAACACCGGTAGAGCTGGGAGATGACGGACAGATAAAGGAATGGGCACAGGAGACGACATATAACACAGATGAGAGCGGCAAGGCTTTAGGTGATCCTGTACACCGCCACATATCGCATCTTGTTGGTTTGTATCCCGGAAACCTCATAAACAGGGATACTCCTGAGCTGATGGAGGGCGCAAAGATCGTTTTGCAGAAGCGCGGCGATGATTCCACAGGCTGGTCATGCTCGAATAAATTCCTGCTTTGGGCGCGTGCGCTTGACGGTGATAAGGCATTGGAGCTGTTCCGTTATCAGCTCGCGCAGAAAACGTATGCTAATTTGTTCGACTTCCACGACCCGTTCCAGATAGACGGAAACTTTGGCTCCGCAGCCGGAGTTATGGAGCTGCTTATGCAGTCGCAGACGGGCGATATTTATATCCTGCCGTCTCTTCCTACAGAATGGGATAAGGGCGAGATAAGCGGCATAAAGGCGAAAAACGGCGCGGAAATATCTATCAGCTGGTCTGAAAACAAGGCTGATGAATTTGTGATAAAGCCTGTTCATGACGGCGATATTACCATAGGGTATGAAAAGGACAATTATTCGTTTACGCTCAACGGCGAGTATATTGAGTTTGAAAACGGCGAATATACCATCAAGAACGCCGAGGCTGGCAAGGAATATGTATTTACTGCCGCCGAGGCCGGCGATCCTGTTACAATATCGCTTACAAAAACTCATGTAAAGGCTGAAAACGCGTATAAGGGAGTTCTTGCTGTTGTGGGCTACAATGCTGACGGCAGTGTGAGCGGTATGAGAATAATAGACGGCTATGAATCGGAGCTTACCGGTTTTGAGAACTGCGCTAAGGTGCGCGCATTCCTTTGGAATGATACAAATGAGCTGAAACCGCTTTGTAATGCGGCTTTGGCGGAATAATAATTATTAACAGGTTTTTAAAAGCAGTATAAATAAAGGGCGCGGTATATTGCGCTCTTTATTTATATAAACTAAAAAATATATTTACTTCTTGATGATATAATGATATAATGTTAATATGAGAGTTATTAGGGCTAAAGTTAAAACGAAAGGAGAGATCTTATGAAAAAGCTTGTATTTGCGGTTTCAGCTGCGGCTGTGTGCATTTTAGCGTCAACAGCGTCCGCGGCAGAATTGCAGATTGAAAAATTCACCCATACTAATGTTGTGGGAAATCAGACCTGCTACAGCGGCGAGGAGCTGGAGGAAAAAACAGTTACAGAGATACCTGATGTTTATTTTGGAATGAGGATAAACAAGCCGGTATTTAAGGCGTATCTTAAAGCCGACAGCGCGGCGGAGGGAAGCAGAACAATAAAGATAGAGCAGTACAGTGAAAAGGGAAAGCTGCTCTCAGCTGAGGAGCAGACTGTTGTGCTCGGCGGTGCTGAGGAATATACAGTAGAGTTCAGCCACAGAAGAAATACAGAGTATATCAAGCTCTATGAAAACGGGGAATATATCGGAGGCCTGGACGATAACAAGCAGGAGGGCGAGCTTGTGCTTACCGAGTATCCTGACGATCATGAAATATACCAGCGCGGCAGCGACAATACTGCAGTAGTGTCATTTGCCGGAACGGCGGAGATAGTGACCGCGGCAAGGCAGGTAGAGGTATCAGCAGACGGTACTGTCTACGCCGGAGTGGAGGACTGCACACTGTACGCTGCTATGTACAGCGGAGACCGGCTGTCAGGACTTGAGATAGTTCCGCTCAAGGACGGAATAGCAAAGCTTTCATCGGCTGAGGTTGGAATGAAGCTTATGTTCTGGGATGATGATATGAAGCCGCTTATCAACGCATGGACAGTCGATTCCTTTACCGGAGATGAAAACACAGTGACGCTGACTGTTGCCGGGGAAGAATATAAGACTGTAATTGATGTAAACGGGGAATTCAGATTCGATATTGAGTTTGAACCGGGAATATATGACGCCGCCCTGACCTGCAACGGACAGAAACGTGAATTCACCGATTTTGGCGTGGGCGATATATGGGTAGCTGCCGGACAGTCTAATATGACTGATATGGGAGCGATAACAAGCGGATTTGATTATGAAACACAGGATCCTATCCCGGAGAATGTGCATATAATCTATCCTGAGGATGTGACATGGCAGAAGATGACGCATCCGGCAGGAGAGGGCAGGTTCTTCAAGAGCGGTATAAGAACATCACCTGTGACCTCGTTTGCGCGTATCCTTAACGAGAGTTTGGGAGTGCCTGTAGGTATTGTGCAGTCATCTGTAGGCGGCACTAATATATATCAGTGGGCTGAGGGCGTAAAGCCGGGAGATGATAACGACGGATATTTGATAAACGCGCTCAAGGCTTGCTTTGACAATAAGAGCAGCAAGGATATAAAAGGTATTATATGGTATCAGGGCTGCAATGATACGATGAATGAGAATTATGCGTATAATTACGAAAATCTCTGTGAAACCATATTCGGTCAGTTCAGAGCGTTTTTCGGCGAGGACACGCCTATAATTACAACACAGATAAATGACGCGAACCAGGATTCAACAGCGTCTCTTGGATACTATGACGCGTGGAGCTATG
The DNA here is from genome assembly GCA_944391225.1 of uncultured Clostridia bacterium. GTDB lineage: Bacteria > Bacillota > Clostridia > UBA1381 > UBA1381 > Ornithomonoglobus. The sequence continues at coordinate 3,017 of CALXSS010000033.1, read as the reverse complement.
TAAAGGACGTGCAGAGAAGGTATCCGGAAACTCATGATAATGTGTATGTTACAGGAACGGGCGCGTATGATCTGGGCGATACGATACATAACAGCGCGGCGTCAAATCTGCTTGTAGGCGAGGACTGGGCTAAAATGGCTCTGAACAAGGTGTATGGAAAAACAGATGTCGTATGCGAGCACCCGACAATAGACAAGATAGAGGTCACCGGCAGCAGCACGCTGACTCTGACATTTAAAAACGTTGGCAGCGAGGGACTGTATCTGAGAGATGATATAAAGTATCTGTCAATTACCAATGGAATAACGCCTATACAGCTCGGCGAGCTTAAGAGTGAGTTCATAGTCCGCAAGGGGGGCGACAGAGTGCTCACAGGCTCCAATAAGGGCAAGGGAACAGAGCTGGAAATAGTATCGGCTGAGCTTGTCAACGGAAATACCGTAGTCATTACAACGGCTGAGGAGCTTAACGGAAATATAGCGGTAGACTGCTGCTATGGCAAGCGTTTTGCGCCTACTCTTACAGACAAGACATCTGGAAGATCGGTATTGGCGTTCTATAATGTTATGGCTGAATATCCTGATAGTATCGAGGCGGAGCCGGCTGTGGAATTTACTGCAGCGGATACAGCTCATATAAGAGAGAATGAGGGCGCATCGGCTGAAAAGATGTATCTTAATCACTATAGCGGGAATAACGCATATGCAGTCATGAAATTTGATATGTCCTCGGCGGAAAAGGACAGGGATCATATACAGACTGCGAAGCTTGGAGTATATACCTCAGCGATAGAAAAGGACAGAACAGGAAATATTGAAATATCAGAAATTGCATCTGATTGGAGCAGCGCGAGCACGTATGCGGATTTTACATACAGTCCGCTAAAAGCTGTGTACAGCGCAAATACAAATACAGCATCGCTGTTCCCTGTAGGCAGCTATTCAGATATAGATATAACCGACTATATAAAGACAGCTCCGGATATGTTCTCTCTGGGAATAAGCGTTGATTATGCGGCGGTATGCGATATAGATGGAGCAAAATCAGACGATCCGCCTAAGCTTATAGTACAGTACGGAAATATTGTAAATCTCACTGCTGTGAATGAGGACGGCGCGCCGGTAAGCGGTATAGAGATGTTCATAGAGGGGCTGCGCAGCACCCAGTACGAAAAGCGCGGATTTGTGACTGATGAGAACGGCGGTATAAGTGTTGTTTTAACAGCCGGAGAATATAGGATCACAGCAGAACAGGGTGAGTATATCGCTGTAAAAGAGGATTTTAAAGTAGGAGAAACGGATATGAATAAAACTATCACTCTTGCTAAAAATGAGCAGACGCTTACAAGAGTTGAGATAAGCGGCGGTCAGACAGAGATCCGTGAAACACAGGGAGAAAAGACTCTCGAGCCGTTTACCGCGAAGGCATACGATGCGGACGGAGCGGAGATAAACGGCGTGGTATGGACATGGAGCATAACGCCTGAGATAATGGCTGAGGTTGAAGCAGGAGTTGTAACTATCAATTCTCACGCTACTGCCGGATCAGTGCTGACGCTCACCGCGCAGGCGGAGTTTAACGGTAAAAAGGCAAGCGCTACGGTTGAGATAAACGTTACAGAGGCGGGGGATATGACCTACGCATTTTCAGAGTTCAGCGAGGCAAAGGCATTTGCTGTAAGCGACGTTTCGGATGTTCCGGTGGGCAATGACGGTGTAACACTCAGCGCGGCAAGCGGAAACAATTATTCAAATATCGCGGTCATAAGCAGCGCGGATAAATCAAAGACCGGCTATTATCCATATGGCAGCGGATTTGTTACAAGCGGCTATTATATGTTCCTTGGCGCTGGCGGAAACGGCTCAACAGTAGTATTTAATATTGAATTGCCGGAGTCGGCGTCATCGGGAAAATACCTGAACATAAAATACGCGAAGCCCCAGTGCACGAACAATGGCTCAATAAACAGAACCGATTCAGCTCCTGAGAGCGAAAAGACAATATCTGTCGGAAACACTGTTATAGACGTTCAGGCTGACTGCGAGTATGATAAGTGGTATACAAGCTCAGTACAGCTTGACAGCGGTACTGACACAATTGTAATAAGGCTTGGGAAATGGGCTGGACTGGCGATAGATCATATCAGCGTTACGAGCGAGCCGGAGTCATCAGAGATAATAATACCGGAAACTGATGACAGCGTAAAGGTCATGTGCCTTGGCGATTCCATTACAGAGGGATTTACTGTGGCAGGCGCGTACAGAAACAGGCTCTGCGCGCTTATTGAGGCAGATGGAATGGACAGCGTTATAGATTTTATAGGCGACCGCAGCAATGGAACGGGCTATGACAAGGATCATGCCGGTCATTCGGGATATGCCATAGCTGATATACCCGCAGCCGAGGACTGCGAGGGCAAGGGCAGAAACGGTATAACTGATGAGATAGACAGCTATGTCGGCACAAATTCTCCTGATATGGTCTTGCTGCAGATAGGCACAAACGATATTCTCAGCCAGTACAGGTTAGACGAGTCAAAGGCGCGTCTTGAAACTCTTATTGAAAAGGTCAAGTCAAAGCTTAGCGCAGAGGGCAGGATATATCTTGCGACTATACCGTATATAGCTGAGAATGCAGCATATAACAAAACAGGCAAAAGCCAGACGGAGCTTGATGCTCAGATAGACGCTTTCAACAGCGGGGTAAGAGAGATAGCTGAGGCGGACGAAAGTGTATATCTTGTGGATATGAACGCATCTATTGAGCTTTCGGATCTCAAGGATGGGATACACCCAACTGAGTCAGGATACACCAAGATGGGTGACGTATGGTATTCGGCAATAAAGGAAAGGCTTGTGGAGCTGATATCAACGCTTGAATAAAATGATATAATTGATCAGAGGCTGTTGCAAAACTCAACGAGTTTGGCAACAGCCTTGAGGGGCTTTAGAAAAATAGTGCAGAACGGACGAAACGAAGGGGCGCAGCCCCCTTGCCCGAAGGCGTACGGGGGTACG
>CALXSS010000032.1 GCA_944391225.1 uncultured Clostridia bacterium | reverse complement strand
GCAATGTTCTCAGCAGGTAAAACAACAGATATAACTGTTGACGCTGAGAATATATATTCAATGACTCTTGGAACAGATACAGAAAACGGTGAGATTAAAGCATACACATCAGCAACATCTACCACAACAAAGAAATATAAGATAAGAGCTTTAGCTGATATAGTATACAATGGTTCATCACTTACAAAGGCACAGTTCCTTGCGTCAGCGTATTCTGAGGACAAGACATTTGACGAGTTTGTAACTCCGGAAGTCGGATCAATAAGACTTGTTGACTATGAGTCAGACGGCGAGTATGACGCAGTATTTGTAGACTCGTATGAAACAATGCTTGTAACAAGCGGAACAGCTGAAAAGGTTTCAGGTAAGATAAACGGCGTTGCTACAACTATAAGCGTTGAGGATGAAGCAAACGAAAAGACAATATCAGTTACAAGAGCAGGTGTTGAAGCAACTACAAAGAATCTTAAGAAGAACGATGTTGCATCAATAAAGAGAAATATTGATGACACATATATAGAGATTACAGTAACTGGTGAAACAGTAACCGGTGAGATCACTTCAATAGGATCAGATGATGACGGAATGGTTATCACTGTCAACGGTACACAGTATAAAGTTGACGTAAACGCTGAAGAGAACGTAAAGAGCGGACTTACAGCTATTCTTTATCTTGACAAGTTCAACAGAGTAGGATACATAGAGTCATCAACAGGCACAATGCTTTCGGGAAATGAAAAATACGGTGTTGTTGCAAATGCATACTTTGAGGATTACGGCGATCTTACAGTAAAAATATTCTCACAGGACGGTGAGTCTGTAACTGCTAAGCCGGCTACAAATATGAAGTTCTGGGGACCGAAGGATACAGAGTCAAGAACAATCAGTGATGCGGATCTTGAAGAAATTTTAACAAATGATGCTAACTTTATTAAGTGTGGAGAAAATCCGGTTAAGCTTTGTAAGTACAGCCTCAATTCGAGCGGCGAGCTGAGCAAGCTCTATATGGCAGTTGACCAGAGCGTAGTAGAAGATACTGATGCGCTTAGAATATACAACGGTAATCTTACAAGCACAACATCTGTTGGAGGAACAGTAGCAGGATATTCAATTCAGGACGGCATAGTAGAGTTCATTATTCCTAACGATGCACAGTCAAGACTGAACCCGGCTAACTATAAGGTCGGCACAGTAACAAGCTCATTGTACTTGAATTATGAGAATGGAGCTGGCGTAGATTACACAATCGGTGACTTTATGAACTCAAGAACCGCTCAGGTTTTGACAAAGTTTGTAACAGGAGCAAACTCAGTATCAGGTCTTGATGCTGTAAGTAATGCAAGTAATCCGGAAACATTCATGGTATCAAAGGTTCTTGAAGCTGTTGATGCAGAAGGAAATGAAGTATTTGAGGTTCAGGGTTATTCAGCAGGCGCTCCGGTAACATATACAACTTCGTATACAACCGGTGTATATGATTTTGGTACATATAATTCAAGCAATAACACAAATACATTCTTTAATAAGGATTATCAGGGTGAAATCCTTTATGATGGAACATCAGACGATGCATCAAGATTTACTGAGGTTGTAAGTCCTGGAGATGTATTCGTAGTTGGAACCTCAGGCGGCGCGGCAACATTATTAATTAAGCTTGTTGATACAGACAGAGTTGTTAATGCGGCTGTAAAGGGAGCAACATATGCATCAGGAGATCAGAATTCAGGACAGTGGCAGCAGTTCATTTCATATTCAGGTACTCGTGACCAGTATTATGGAGGATTTATATCAAGCGTAGAAGTTGAAGATTCAGCATATATATCACTTATTGATTCTGTAACTAACACGAGTGTAGGTACAGTTACATATGACTCATCTACAGCATATACGTATGTTACAGTTACAGCAGATTCTGACGGAAATGTTCAGTCAGTAAAGGTTGACGAGTCAGGCGGACTTGATGCATCTGAGATAATGTGCTATGGATCTGATCCGTACGAGTTTGATTATGGTGTTTTCAAGCACTTCAAGGGCTCAATGATTCCTGGATATATCGTAAGAGTACAGATTGTTGATTAATATTTATGTGTTAGCTGACCCGCGAAGTACAAAGTACTTCGTGGGTCGGAAATGATTGGAGGATAAGCATGAATAATGGATTAAAGAAAGCCATTGCTCTTGTATCAGCGTTGGGCATTGTAATGTCAGCAGTTCCCGTTGTTATGGCTGATGATATAAATGCGGAAAACGGGCTGATGGACGCAGATGCAGCTGATATTTCATTTGTTTTGGCAGAAGATGAGATAGTTGTAGGAAGCTGTGATTTTAATGATCTAAACATGGATGGCGGAAGATTTCTGCAGTCGACTACAGTAACATATTATGAAGTAAATGAATATGTGCAGCTTGAAAACGGCGCACGTAAAGACGGAGCCAACGGTAATACAGGATTCTATCAGACAAATACAGATTCGGCAACATATGGCACAAATGTTACTGCAAATATAGGACAGTATGTAACAGCTGACAGAGGCCAGAAGATTAATTTTACAGTTGACGAAAGCGTTACAGCAGGTCAGCGCGTTATCACAAGATTTGAGTATAAACCGACAAATGGTACTGGTAATACGGCAGATCTTATAATTCGTGACACAGGAACATCAACAGATGTAGCTACTCTTGTTGTTGGTGTGGACTTAGTTGAGAATTCGTGGAACAGTGTAGAAATCGCTACTGAAACAGACGGACGAACAAATATAATTGTCAATGGAAGCGTGTGTAAAACTGTAAGCATGACCCCTTCGAAATATCCTCAGTTAAGATTTTCAGAGGTTGCGTCAGAAAAGGATCTGCAGTCATACGGCTGTATTGATAATATAGTGTTGTCAATTGGCGGACAGCTTACCGATGAGGACTTCCTCAACATGATTTTATCAGCCTTGGCGATTGATACAACACAAACAGGAATTGATCAGGGCGCAGATGAGGAATCGTTTATAGTTTCTAACAACTTTAGTTTGCCGGCAACACCTGACAATGTTTCTTTGGAATGGAAATCAGCTCAGAGAGCAAAGGGTTCTGACGATGAGTGGACAGATACAGAGGTGCTCACAATCGATAACGGAAAGGTTACGCTGAATTATACTGAAGATATAGAAGATTATGAGTACAGAATTGAAGCTCTGATGACATACAATGGTATATCAAATTCAAAGTATTATTATATGTCAGTTAAAACACCGAGTGAAGTTATTAATGAAGTTAAGGAAGTAACAGAGCTTGTTGATAAAGCAACAGGAGAAACTCTTAAACCAAATGAAGACGGTGTTTATGAAGTAAACGCAGATTTGGCTTTAGATACCGGCGCTCAGGTAAAAATTTCTTGGTCATGTAAAGACGCTGAAGGTAACAGTTCATCGTTGATTACTGCTGATGGTATGATAATGCCTACAGATGATACATCAGTACACACACTTGTTGCTACATTTTCATTTAACGGCGTAGAGGATACTAAATCATTCCAGGTTGTATTGCCAAACGCCGTAACAACATATGTTGATCCTGTAATTAATGAGTTAAAGCTAAAATCAGCTGATGATGCAACTGTTGAATATGAAGCGTCAAATATAGGAACTGTTAAGAATGATATAGAGCTTCCTACATCTGTTAGTGTTGCAGATGGAAAGGTTGCTATAAATTGGACCTCAAACAGTGAAAGCGCTGTGATAGTTGATAGCACAACAGCAAACAGTAAAATACTGCAGGTATACATGGAAGATTTTGGTGAGAAAAACATCTCTCTGACTGCAGAATTTACTTATGTGAAGAACAATGTAAACCTTGTATCTAAGACACCTGATTCCTATGATTTCAAAGTTCAGTTTACTAAAGAAGATATGGAAGCAGAGAATGCTCTTATGGACAAATATAAGGTAAGATTTGATTCAAACTATGAGGATAATTTTGCTGATATACCTACAATAGTATCATCAGATATAACATTACCTACAAAAGGATATTTTGGATCAACTATTTCATGGACATCAAGTGCTCCGACTGTAATTTCTGCAAAGGGAGTATTTGTAAAACCATCATCCACAAGAACAGTTACACTTACAGCATCAATTATGAGCGGTAAAGAACAGGCTACTAAGAGTATTAATGTTACAGCTCAGGGTAAGACAACAAGCAGTGGTGGAAGCAGCGGCGGTTCAACGTCATCGACAGGAACGACATCAAGTACAAGCGGCGGAAGCTCGATAGCAAATTCAACGGTAAGACCTGTAACAGACAGCAGTCTTACATCCGGTTCAGAAAAGGTTGACGCTCTTATTCAGGAAAAAGAAGAAGCTGAAAACAGATTCTCGGATATCGGCGGCGTGTCATGGGCAAGAGATGCTATAAATGGTTTAGCAGATGCCGGTGTAATAAATGGTAAAACAGACACAGAATTTGCTCCTAACGATAATGTTACAAGAGCAGAGTTTGCAAAGATACTTATGGGAGTATTTGGTCTTACAAGCGACGCATTTACAACATCAAGCTTTAATGACGTTTCAACAAGCGATTGGTACTTCAATTATGTTGAAACAGCGTATAACCTCGGAATCATCAATGGTGTGGCTGACGGTGTATTTGATCCAAATGCTAACATCACAAGACAGGATATGTGTGTTATGGTTGTAAGAGCTGCAGAAGTAAGCGGCAAGAGCATTTCAGCAGTTAATGAAGCAAAGGTATTTGCAGACGAGGCAAGCATTGCAGATTATGCTAAGTCAGCAGTTACAACGCTCCAGACAGGCGGAATAGTAGACGGTGTTTCTGACACAGTATTTGCTCCGCTTGACAATGCTACAAGAGCTCAGGCAGCAAAGATTTTGTATAGCTTTTTATAATAATTTTACTCCATTAGTTAATTGAGGGCTGTCAAAAGACAGTCCTCTTTTAATTGGCGCTCGCTAATAGTTGATATATACACTGAATAGAATCACTATTTTTAAAAATATTGGGGCATACATTAATGGTAAGTTATCGGATATAAGCTAATATGTGAGACCAAAGTATTATCAGAATATATACAAATTATTCATAAAATATTGACAATTTAGTCAAATTCCATTGTAAAAGTGAAAAAACTATGATATAATATTAACAAACAGAAAATCGATCAAGTGAAATTTATCTGTTTATAACTAAATATGTTGTCAGGCTGTCAGAGGGGAATCAATGTTTGCTGATCGCCTGTAATAATTAAAAGAAAAGGGAGAGTATTGGAATGAAAAAAATAATCTCAATGTTGACAGCAGCCGCACTAATGTGTACGACAGCGGTGCTTGCAGCTGAAAATCAAGATGGCGATAAGGTAGAGATATCGTTTAAGATAGGCGATAGTGTGCTGAACATCAATGGAAATCCTGTAGAGGTTGAAAAACCATTTATCGCTGGTGACGGTGTAACAATGGTTCCATTAAGAGTAATTACTGAAGCTTTTGGCGCAGAAGTTATATGGGATGGAGAAAATAGAACTATTACTATCAATTATCCCGGAGTTGAATTAGGATTTACTGTTGATTCAAAAAAGGTGACCGTGAACAGCCATACAGAAACTCTTGAGGAAGCGCCTGTTGTGCTTGGCGAGGGTACAACAATGGTTCCTTTTAGATTTATCAGTGAGACATTTGGCGCTACTGTGAAATGGGATCAGGCTACAGGCGGTATAACCGTAACTAAATATAGTGAAGAGGAAAGTTCAACTGTACAAGGTGCAATTGAAAAGGATTATATTACCGATAGTTATTATAAATGGTCAATGACAAATCCGAAATCAATGAGTATTGAGGATATGTCATTCGACAGAAGAAATATAAATTTTAGCAATTCTGATGGCGACAGTCTTTTGCTGCGTATATCTTACATCAAAGACGAGGAAGAGTTTTCTATTGATAAAGTGTTATCAAGCATGAAATCGGATTTTGGCAGCGTTGCTACAATATCAAAAAGTGAAAAGCTGAAAAATGCTGATGGAGACGATTTTATCGAAGTATTAGCTCATGATGATGAATACTACATAGCAATGGCATTGTTTAAAAGAGATAATATAGCTTTTCAGTTGAGTGTGCTAACAGATATAGAAAGAAAATCAGAATTTGAAGAGCTTGCTGATATTATAGAGAATTTCAGAACATCAGTTATGAATAATGGGTCTGCTGAGGACATATCAAACGTAGAAAACGGGTACCGTTTGGTGGAGGACAGCGACAAAGGAATAAGCTTTAAGGTGCCGGAGGGATGGGCAACCGACAATTCATCAAGCAGTGATACATTACTATTTTTGAGCATTGATGGAGATAGTTTAATAACAGATTATATTTTCTCAAAAACTGGCAGCGAAACGGCGAAAAGCTCAGCTGAAGCGGATAGAGAGAGACATTATAATGATACCAATAAAGAGGTAACTACTGTATCTGAGGTTAAGACAAAGACTATTGATGGTTATAATGTATATTATTATACGACTACCGTAAGCGGCACAAATTATGAGGATATGACCATGTACGATGCTTTTATCGAAAATGGTAACTATATTAATAACTTTACTCTTGAGCTAAGCGCGGAAGAAAAGATCAGCGTAGACGATATAATAAACAGCATAAAAGTCAGCGCGATAGATGAAGAAAAAATGGGAAATATCGTTAGAACAAAATTCAGTGACGATCTTTTGCTTGATTATTCATTAGATAAGGTAGCATTGAATATTCCGGAAAGCTGGAGTGTAATGATCGATGACGGTGTTTTGATCGCGAATGACCATACAACTGAGGAAAGAATACTGGGCGTGTTTGAACTGGATTTTGGCTCAGCGGTATCGGCAATGGATATAGCGCGGGAATTGTATAGCAAAATGGTATCTGATAAGGAAATAACAGGTGTAATGGCACCGACAGGCGTATATATTGACGGCGTTTCATATGTCAAGTTTTCTTATACGATTGATGATGGAGAGTTATTTACCAATAACACAGTATATATAAGAGCGATAGACAGTTATGTGTATCAGTTCACAAGCACATCAGCAGAAGCATATGATGCGGCAGCTATAGAGGAAGAGCTAAAGACAATAATTGAGAATGCTGAATGGAAATAATGATCAAAAACGGTGAGGCAATGCCCCACCGTTTTTAAATTATTCGCCTTTATCAAGAATTATCTGAAAATCATCTCTTACAAGCACGAGCTGACCGTCACGCAGACCGGCTGAATATTCCTCAACTACTGCTCCGCCGCCGTAAGTAAGAGTGAGTGTGTTATCCTCGTGAGTGTATGTGCCTTCAATAGAATCATTCACATAGGTACCATCATCAAAAAATTCAATGCTGACCGAATTTTCCTCATTGACCCACTTACCCAGCAGCTCGTTAGTTTCAACCGGAGTTTCAAAAACCTCTTGGCTTACTGCAGTCTGCACAGAAGTATTCGAGGCGGGTGTAGGCGTAGGTTCAGAGTTGTCTGTATTGCCACCGCATGCGGATACCGACAAAAGCAATAAAGCCGACATCAAAACAGCTAATATCCTTTTCAAAATATCACCTCTTATTTAACATCTACCTTTTCGCCTGACATTATCTTATTCATAGTCCTAACTGCGCACATTTTGCCGCACATAGAGCATGTATGCTTTTCTTCCGGCGGAAGCTCGTTGTAGTAACGCATAGGCTTTTCCTTGTCGATAGCGTACTCAAACATTTCCTCCCAGCATACTCTGCGTCGCGCATCGCTCATCTTATCATCTATTTCACGTGCGCCGGGGATACCCTTTGCGATGTCGCCGGCATGCGCGGCAATTTTTGAGGCAACTATTCCCTCTTTAACATCGTCAGCGTTCGGCAGTCTCAGATGCTCTGCCGGTGTAACATAGCAGAGGAAATCAGCGCCGTTTGCAGCCGCTATAGCTCCGCCTATTGCAGATGTGATATGATCATATCCGGGAGCGATATCGGTAACAAGAGGTCCAAGTACATAGAAAGGCGCGTTATGACAAAGACGCTTTTCAAGCTTCATATTAGCAGCGATCTCGTCTATTGCCATATGACCCGGTCCTTCTATCATTACTTGCACATTGTGTTCCCATGCGCGCTTTGTTAGTATTCCAAGCTCTATAAGCTCAGCAATCTGAGATGCGTCTGTAGCGTCGTTTGTACAGCCTGGACGGCAGGCATCGCCAAGGCTTATAGTAACATCGTATTTCTCAAGGATCTCAAGCACCTTATCGTAATATTCGTAGAATGGGTTTTCATTTCCTGTCATCTCCATCCATGCAAATATAAGCGAGCCGCCGCGTGAAACTATATTAGTGATCCTTTTCGTCTCTTTAAAATATGAGGCTGTTCTGCGGTTGATACCGGCGTGGATAGTCATAAAGTCCACGCCCTCCTTTGCGTGAGCCTCAATAACGCTCAGAAACTCATCGGCTGTTATCTCGTGCAGTTCCTTGTCAAGATAACCTACCGCGTCATACATTGGCACTGTGCCTATCATAGCAGGACATGTGTCTATTACCTGTTGCCTGAAATCATGTGTTTTGCCGTAGCAGGAAAGATCCATAATTGCTTCTGCTTTCATCTTGACCGCCATATTGACCTTTTCCATCTCTACAGAATAATCTGTACAGTCCTTAGAAATACCGAGATTGACATTGATCTTTGTGCGGAGTCCCTCCCCTATACCCTCGGGATCTATTGACTTATGATTTTTATTGCATGGTATGGCAACTGTTCCTTTGGCAACGCGCTCGCGAAGCACTTCAGCGTCAATATTTTCTTTTGCGGCAACGATCTTCATTTCTGGCGTTATAATGCCCTTTTTTGCCGCATCCATCTGTGTGGTATATTCCATCAAACTACCTCCTTGATATACATAGCAGAGATTCCAAGTCTGCTGTTTTCCGAAAAATTCAGGAGAGCACGGAATGGGTATAAAAAAGTGCTGTCATAGAAGGACAGCACGAAAAAGCATAGCGATCCCGTACCGGCATTATCCGGCGACGGTCAATGGGTCGGATTTAATCCCTCTCAGCCTAAGCTCCCCGCGCATTCCTGTTAATACATTAATTATAATATATTATAATCGTGTTGTCAAGTAAATATTAATTATTTTCTTTGCGCGCGTGGAAAATTTATAATAATTATATATATAGATTCAGGATCAAAAAAGGCTGTACCAGGGCTTACGCCCCGATACAGCACAATTTATAAGCATAATTATTTAGCCATGTCTTCCTTGATCTTAGCCTGTGCAGCAGCAAGTCTTGCGATCGGAACTCTGAATGGTGAACATGAAACATAGTTCAGTCCAACTCTGTGACAGAACTCGATAGTTGAAGGATCGCCGCCGTGCTCACCGCAGATACCAAGTGTGATATCAGGACGAACTGAACGTCCAAGGTCAGCAGCCATCTTCACAAGCTTGCCAACGCCTTCCTGGTCGAGCTTTGCAAACGGATCTGACTCGTAGATCTTCTTTGCATAGTAGTCGTCAAGGAACTTGCCGGCATCATCACGTGAAAGACCAAATGTCATCTGTGTAAGGTCGTTTGTACCGAATGAGAAGAATTCAGCTTCCTTAGCTATTTCATCAGCAAGAAGAGCTGCTCTCGGGATCTCGATCATTGTACCAACCTTGTACTGAAGGTCTGAACCTGCGTTAGCAATGATAGCGTCAGCTGTATCGCAAACAACCTTCTTAACATACTTAAGCTCGTTAACATCGCCTACAAGCGGGATCATTATTTCAGGAACAACGTCCATACCCTCTGAATTAACTTTCAAAGCAGCCTGGATAACAGCTGTTGTCTGCATCTTAGCAATTTCAGGATATGTTACCGCAAGACGGCATCCTCTGTGACCGAGCATCGGGTTGAATTCCTTAAGACCGTCTACTGTAGCCTTAAGTTCCTCGAATGAGAGACCCATTTCATCAGCGAGAGCCTTGATGTCCTCATCCTCGTGCGGAACGAACTCATGAAGCGGCGGGTCAAGGAATCTGATAACTACAGGATGTCCCTCAAGAGCTCTGTAAAGCTCCTCGAAATCGCCCTGCTGCATCGGAAGGATCTTAGCAAGAGCCTTTTCTCTCTGCTCAACTGTGCTTGAAACGATCATTTCACGCACTGCTGCTATTCTTGATTCCTCAAAGAACATATGCTCTGTACGGCAAAGACCGATACCCTCAGCACCGAATGAAGCAGCCTGCTTAGCGTCTCTCGGTGTATCTGCATTTGTTCTTACATGAAGTGTTCTTACTTCATCAGCCCAACCCATGAAGAGCTCGAAATCACCTGAAATATTAGCATCCTGTGTTTCGATAGCGCCAACATAAACATTACCTGTTGAACCGTCAAGTGAAATAACGTCGCCTTCAACGAAGGTCTTGTCGCCGCATGTGAAGGTCTTTTCAGCCTCGTTGACCTTAATAGCGTCAACACCGGCTACACAGCATCTTCCCATACCGCGGGCAACAACTGCTGCGTGTGATGTCATACCGCCGCGAGCTGTCATTATACCCTGAGCAACGTCCATACCTTCTATATCCTCAGGTGAAGTTTCCTGTCTTACAAGGATAACCTTTTCGCCCCTTGCAGCTGCAGCAACAGCATCGTCAGCTGTGAAGTAAACCTTACCTGCGCCTGCGCCCGGTGATGCCGGAAGTCCCTTACAAAGAACCTCAGCGTTCTTAAGAGCAGCGGCATTGAATGTAGGATGGAGAAGAGCATCGAGCTGCTTCGGATCAACCTGAAGAAGAGCCTCTTCTTTGGAGATCTTGCCCTCAGCAACAAGGTCAACAGCGATCTTAAGAGCAGCAGCTGCTGTTCTCTTACCGTTTCTTGTCTGGAGCATGTAAAGCTTTCCATTCTCAATGGTATATTCCATATCCTGCATGTCGCGGTAGTGATCCTCAAGCTTCTTAGCAATGTCTACGAACTGCTTGTACACATCCGGCATATCCTCTTCAAGCTTAGCTATCGGCTTCGGAGTTCTTACGCCTGCAACAACGTCCTCGCCCTGCGCATTGATGAGGTATTCGCCAAACAGCGCCTTTTCACCTGTGGATGGGTTACGTGTGAACGCAACACCTGTACCTGATGTGTCACTCATGTTACCGAATGCCATCATCTGTACGTTAACGGCTGTTCCCCATGAACCGGGAATGTCGTTCATTCTTCTGTATACAATAGCTCTTGGGTTGTTCCATGAACGGAATACTGCCTTAACAGCGCCCATGAGCTGTTCCTTAGCGTCTGTCGGGAAGTCTGATCCTACCTTGCTCTTATACTCAGCCTTGAACTGAGAAGCGAGCTCCTTAAGATCCTCAGCTGTAAGCTCAACGTCCTGCTTAACGCCCTTTTCTTCCTTCATTTTATCGATAAGCTCTTCAAAGTAAGCCTTGCCCACTTCCATAACAACGTCTGAATACATCTGAATAAATCTTCTGTAGCAGTCGTAAGCCCATCTTGGATTGCCTGACTTTTCAGCCATAACTTCAACAACTTCTTCGTTAAGACCGAGGTTGAGGATAGTATCCATCATACCCGGCATTGAAGCTCTTGCACCCGAACGAACTGATACGAGCAGCGGGTTCTCAAGATCGCCAAACTTCTTTCCTGTAATTTCCTCCATCTTGTCGATGTATTCCATTATCTGAGCCTGGATTTCGTCATTAATAACCTCGCCGTCCTCATAGTACTGTGTACAAGCTTCGGTTGAGATCGTGAAGCCCTGCGGAACAGGCATGCCCAGTTTTGTCATTTCTGCAAGGTTGGCACCCTTTCCACCCAACAGATTTCTCATGCTTGCGTCACCTTCTGAGAAAAGGTAAACGAATTTCTTAGCCATTGGAATCGCCTCCTGATTTGTTATATTTTTAGCTGTATAGTGGCCGTTTACTATATACTGCCTCTACATATATTATAACATAAATTTTTAAAATGTCCACATTAATTTGTGATTTTTTTCGCATTCTGCTCATTTTTATTGAATATTCATAGAAAAAAAATTTTTTTCAATATAAATAGCACAAAAACCAAAAACATGCGTAGTATATAGTGAAAAGTGAGGTGATAGTGTGAAATATGACAGGCAAAAAGCGGTAGAATACGCGCATAAATGGGCATATTTGCGAAATCCTGAGTTTTATGATTTTTCTGATATAGGCGGAGATTGCACCAACTTTGCATCGCAGTGCATTTATGCAGGTATAGGGGAAATGAATTATACTCCGCTCTACGGTTGGTATTATATTTCGATTAACGACAGGACACCGTCATGGACAGGAGTAAACCAGCTTTATCGTTTTTTAATTAACAATAATGGACCCGGTCCGCGAGGAAAAGTAGTAAGGCTTTCGGAGATAGAAAACGGCGACATAATACAGCTGAAATTCAGTCCGGGAATTGAGTTTGATCATACTCCTGTTGTTGTAGACCGCGGCAGGGGCACACCGGATACTATACATGTTGCAGCTCATTCAAAGGATTGCGACTGCCGACCCCTTTCAACATATCGGTATATTGAGCTGAGACCGATACATATATACGGAATATAAAAAGGGGCTGCGCCGCTTCGTTTCGTGCGTTTTGCGCTATTTTTCTAAGACACCGCGATGCTGTTGCAAGCTCGTTGAGCTTTACAGCAGCATCTCTGGTCTGTTGTTACTTTAATGCCGGAAAAGAAACAGTGAATACTGTTGTTTTTCCGGGTATGGAGTCAGCGCGTATATCCGCGTTTATGCTTTTGCATATGCTTTTCGCTATTGAAAGTCCAAGACCGCTGCCGCCGCTCTCTCTTGCGCGGGATTTGTCTGTTCTGTAGAATCTGTCAAAGATATGCGGCAGCTCGTCAGGCGCTATGCCGTCGCCTGAGTTTTCAACTCGCATTACTGCCTTTGAGCCTTCTTTGCTCAGCGAAACGTGGATAGTTCCTTTTTTCGGCGTGTATTTGAGGGCATTGTCTATAAGTATCAATATAAGCTGCTTCAGCCTGTCCTGTGAGGCGATCATGCGTATATTAGGTTCTACAGAATACGTAAGCTCAAGCCCCTTTTCAAATGCAGCATCCTCTGTTTCGAGTATAGTGCTTTCAGTTATATCCGATATAGATACGGCTGAGGATACCTTTTCTTCTCTGTCAGCGTCGGATTTGGCAAGATATAGCAGGTCATTTGTCAGTCCTGTCATGCGTTCGGTTTCGTCCTTAATATATATGATCCATTTTTTTTCTTCTGCAATAGTGCTGTCAGGGTGCGAAAGCAGGAGGTCGGCGTTGGCGTTTATCGTTGCGAGCGGTGTTCTCAACTCGTGCGAAGCATCGGCAACAAATCGCTTTTGCCTGTTGTACGATTCCTCAATGGGCTTGATAGAGCGGTTTGCTATATACAGGCTTATAAGAAAAGCCAGCCCTATAGAAAGTATACCTA
The DNA here is from genome assembly GCA_944391225.1 of uncultured Clostridia bacterium. Lineage (GTDB taxonomy): Bacteria > Bacillota > Clostridia > UBA1381 > UBA1381 > Ornithomonoglobus. The sequence continues at coordinate 9,827 of CALXSS010000032.1, read as the reverse complement.
TACCTATAAGCAGCAATCCAAGGTTGAGCAGGATCTTTTTTTGCGCTGAGTCCTGAGCAAATGCGATTATATAGCCGTCTGCAAAGCTTACACGTTTATAAGACCAGCTTTCGGTTCCCAAGGATACAGACCCCTGTTCTTTGGAGGCGGAAAGTATTGATTTTACAGCGTCTGTATAATCAGATTCATTGACATTTAGGTTTGTAAATTCGGATATCATATCTCCGTCCTGATCGACATATACGGAAAAATCAGAGCTGAATCTGTCATGCTCAGGCTCCCGCGGAGGTTTGTCCTGAGGGCGCGCGTGCTGATCATCAGGCGGCGCGTCGTTGAAACGATCCGGCTCATTCTGCTTTTTTACCGATTGCATAGTCATATTTACAGAACGATCAAGGCGAATATCAATATCTGAACGTACTGAACGGTAGGTTACGAGCTGTATCGCCGTAAGACAGCCTATCATAAGAGCGGCTATTATTATGATATTTGTTATCAGCAGCTTGTTGCGCAGCGCTTTGAACATATCATTCTCCCCCCTTGCGGAGCTTGTACCCAACGCCGCGCACCGCGTTTATCTTTATATCCGAATGCACATGGCGCAGCTTTTTGCGCAGAAATGAAACATAGACCTCAACATGATTCGCTTCAGCGTCAGAATCGAATCCCCACAGCTTTTCTATTATCTGTTCCTTGGAGGCTATGACATCCTTGTGTATTATGAGGTACTCAAGAAGCTCGCATTCTTTCAGCGTCAGAGATATATCACCGCCGCGCCCTGTAAGCCGCATGGTCTGCGTGTCAAGGCTTATATCGCCGAAGCTCAGTGCGTCAGGCTCTATTATTTCGCCGCGGCGTCTGCCGAGAGCGCGGATGCGCGCGAGCAGCTCCTCAGTGTTGAACGGCTTTGTAAGATAATCATCAGCTCCTGAGTCAAGACCTGTTACCTTGTCGTGTATGCTGTCCTTGGCGGTCAGAAGTATTACGGGAACATCGATCCCCTCCGAGCGTATCTTTTTTAAGATAGTTATTCCATCTATTTTTGGGAGCATAATATCAAGCACTACTACATCGTATATCCCTGAAAGCGCGTCGTCAAGTCCAGATTCTCCGTCGGTGTCGCTGTCTACTGTGTAGTTGTGTTTTTTTAGTATCTGAACGAGAGCCTCACAGAGCCTGACCTCGTCCTCTATAACAAGAATGCGCATATCTTTATTCCTTTCTATATGTATATACCTATTCTATCACAAATAAAGGCAAAAAGTCAAAGGATTATATTTTAATTTTTTGCAGATATATTAAAAATTTGTTTACAAAATCTGATCATGCTTTTAAGGTTATTTTAAGTTAAGTGATGTAAAATGATAGCATAACAGAGAACAGGTTAAGGACAATAACAAGGGAAGGAAGAATCAATATGGCAATTGAGATTTTTAACAGATACGAGCATAAGTATCTGCTTACAACAGCAGAGCTTGAGCGTATGCTGAATGTGATAGATGAGCGTATGCTTATGGATAAATACTGTAAAAACCGCTCGACCTATACTATAGCTAATCTGTATTATGATACAAGCGACGACTACCTTATACGCCATTCGCTTGAAAAGCCGGAGTATAAGGAAAAGCTCAGAATGCGCTCTTACGGTGTGCCGGATGAAGATTCAAAGGTCTTTCTTGAGATAAAGAAGAAGTGCTATAAGTGCGTGAATAAGCGCAGAACAGCATTGAAGCTTGACGAGGCATACAGATTCTGCGAGACAGGAGTAGCTCCTGACTATAAGGAGTATATGAACAGACAGGTATGTATGGAGCTGCAGTATTTTATGAAATTTTACGAGCTTGAGCCAAAGGTCTATATAGCCTATGACAGACTGGCGTTTTTTGAGAGGAACGATCCGGACCTGAGGATCTCGTTCGATACTCATATAAGAACGCGCCGGTTTGATCTGAGACTTGAGAACGGAGATCACGGCGAGCTGCTCCTGCCGGAGGATATATGGCTAATGGAGGTAAAGACATCGCGCGCAAAGCCGCTGTGGCTGTGCGCGGCGCTTTCAGAACTGGGGCTGAAAAGAGTTAGCTTTTCAAAATACGGAACAGAATTTAAAAAAACAATCAGCGCATAAGGAGAGGAAAAAATGACAGTATTTGCATCAGAACAGTTGGGGAATATTATGACTGATACGGCAGCCGAGGCTTCCGGAATGGTATTCGGAGAGGTGATTTCGGCAATAGCAGCCTCAATAATATTTGGCTTAGCAATATCTATAACATATATCAAAACACAAAAGGATAGTTATTCGCAAAGTCTTGCGGTGACACTGACGATTTTGCCTGTAATTCTTGCAATGATCATTTTGTTTGTAGGCTCAAATGTAGCAAGGGCGTTTTCGCTCGCGGGAACTCTTACAATAATCAGGTTCAGATCTGCTCCGGGCGAGCCTAAGGATATAGGCTTTATATTCTTTGATATTGCAGCCGGACTTGCCTGCGGTGTAGGACAGTATATGTATGGCGCGCTGTTTGTGGCTCTCGTATGTCTGTTCATAATGCTTATGACAGTATTTAAGTATGCGGGTAAAAAATCGACAGAAAAAATACTTAAGATAGTTATTCCGGAGGAGCTTGATTATCAGAATGCTTTGGACGATGTAATGAAAAAATACACAAAAAGCTATAAGCTTGTAAGGGTAAAGACAACTGATCTGGGTTCGCTGTTTGAGCTCTCGTATAATGTGAGCATGATAGATGGGTATTCAGACAAACAGTTTATTGACGAGCTGCGGTGCCGAAATGGAAATCTCAGTATAATTTTGTCACTGGCAAGCGAAGAACCTTATGGAAAATAAGGCGAATAAACACGGAAATATGTGTTTAAAGGAAACGGTGTGGAAAGAGCATGGAATTTAGCCATATAAAAATAAAAAAATAGCTGATTTGTATGATATTTTTTTTAAAAAGATATTGATTTTTTTGAACAAGTATGTTATAATAATAGCAGTCAAAAGATATTTCGATTATTAGTTATTTGATATAGAAATTACTTTTCACCCTTTTATCCTATACCTGTTAAAAAAACACTGCTCATGCAGTGTTTTTTTATTGAAATTTTGTGCTATGATCAGAGGATTTAATCCTATAACATCACAGCAAGAAGGACTGAAAGTAAATTCTACATGGATCTTCTTATATATTATGCATAAAATCTGTATAATTATTATTTTTATACTTGACTATTGTGCTCAAACGTGATATACTATGATATATCTAATTTATTGATGGCAATTGTAAGCTGCGATTTACAATTGAGAAAGAATATTTAAAAAGAAAAGAGGATACCATTATGAAATTTAAAAAGTTATCGGCAGTATTGCTTGCCGGCGCTATGGCATCAGTATCAATGCTTGCCGGCTGTGGAAGCACCGAAACAACAACCGATCAGAACAGCACAAGCGGCAGCGAGGGGAAAAAGTACAGCATAGGTCTGTGTCAGCTTGTACAGCATGACGCTCTCGATGCTGCAACAGAAGGATTCCAGGACGCCCTCAAGGAAAAGCTGGGCGATAATGTTGAGTTTGATCTTCAGAATGCTGCCGGTGATTCAGCTACATGCGCAACTATAGTTAACCAGTTCGTATCATCAGGTAAGGATCTGATATTTGCAAACGCTACGGCTTCATTGCAGGCTGCGGCTGCCGCTACATCAGATATTCCGATAGTTGCCACATCAATTACGGATTACGCTACAGCTCTTGATATAGATTCGTGGACAGGTACAACAGGAAGAAATATCACAGGCACATCAGACCTTGCTCCGCTTGAGGAACAGGCTGCAATGTTCAAGGAGCTTCTTCCGGACGCTCAGAAAATAGGTCTTATATACTGTTCAAGCGAGGCTAACTCAAAGTATCAGGTGGATGTTATCACAGAGGAACTCACAGCTCTCGGATATACATGTACAGAGTACGCTTTTGCCGATTCAAACGATATTTCAGCAGTAGTTACAACAGCTTGTGACGAAAGCGATGCACTCTATGTTCCGACAGACAATACAGCTGCTGCAAACACAGAGATAATTGCAAACATTGCAGGTCCGGCAAACAAGCCTATTATCGCAGGCGAAGAGGGTATCTGCAAGGGCTGCGGTATAGCAACTCTTTCAATTGATTACTACAGTATCGGTAAGATAGCAGGCGAAATGGCATACGAAATACTTGTAAACGGCGCTGATCCTTCAACAATGGAGATCAAGTTCGCAGATAACCTTACAAAAAAGTATGTGAAGGAGCGCTGCGACGCTATGTCGATAACTGTTCCGGAAGGCTATGAGGAGCTTTCAACTACAGAAGAATAATTAAAAACACTTTATTTGGAATTTGCAGTAATACTATAAGTATTATTGCAAATTTCATTATATGGGGCTGTATCAGAATACACAGAATACATAATGCGAAAAGAACAAAGCAGATAAGCCGTTTTTATGGATCACTGCTATTAAAATCACTTTATGTTGCGAACGAAACTCACCACTCGACGCACCGCCGTACGCCTTGGGGCAAGGGGACTGCGCCACTTTGTTTCGTTCGTTCTGCACTATTTTTCTAAAGCCTCATAGTTGTTTATTAAAGGCGGAAAGGAAAAAATCTATTTATGTTGGCGTTTTTATCATCGCTTCCGGGCGCGGTAGCTCAGGGTATTATCTGGGGTATCATGGCAATGGGAGTGTATATCACATTTAAGATAATGGATATTGCCGATCTTACGGTAGACGGATCATTCGCTACGGGTGGAGCAACTCTTGTTGTAGCGGTGACATCAGGTCTTGATGTAGGTCTTGCAATACTTCTTGCGTTCATAGTTGGCTGTGCAGCCGGGCTTATTACCGGTCTTTTGCACACAAAATTCGGAATACCGGCTATACTTGCCGGAATACTTACTCAGCTTGCGCTGTATTCTATAAATCTGCGTATAATGTCACAGAAAGCAAATCTGCCGCTGTCTGTTGATAAGTACGACATATTGATCTCACTGCGAAATATTCCGGGCGCGCTTGCGGTCGGCGCTGTGTTTGTCGTAGTTATAATAGCTATTATGTACTGGTTCTTCGGTACTGAGCTGGGACATTCCCTGCGCGCTACAGGCTGCAATCAGTCAATGGCACGCGCTAACGGTATAAATACCGATACAAACAAGATAATCGGTCTTGTTATCTCAAACGGAATGGTAGCGCTGTCAGGTTCACTGCTTGCACAGTATCAGGGCTTTGCAGATATAAATATGGGCAGAGGCGCTATTGTTATCGGTCTTGCTGCCGTAATAATAGGCGAGGTAATATTCAGTAAGCTTTTCAAGAACTTTGCGCTCAAGCTGCTCTCGGCAGTTATAGGCGGTATAATCTATTATATAGTTATCACGCTCGTTCTCAGAATGGGACTTAACGCAAACGATCTTAAGCTGTTCTCGGCTCTCGTTGTTGCCATCTTCCTTGGCATACCGTACTGGAAGCGCCGTATAGCGGAAAGAAAGTCAATAAATCCGAAGGGGGCAGCCTGATGCTTAAAGTAAACGGAATATATAAAACCTTTAACAGAGGTACTATTAATGAAAAACGCGCCCTAAATGGTGTAGACCTTGTTCTTAACGAGGGAGATTTTGTAACTATCATAGGCGGAAACGGCGCCGGAAAATCCACACTGTTAAACAGCATATGCGGTGTGTTCCCGGTCGACTGCGGAAGTATATTTATCGATGATATAGATGTAACTCGCCTGCCGGAGTATAAGCGCGCCAAGTACCTGGGACGAGTATTCCAGGATCCTATGATGGGAACTGCTGCAGATATGTGGATTGAGGAAAATATGTCTCTTGCATATCGCCGCGGCATGCCGCGAGGTCTGAAATGGGCGATAACGAGCAAGGAAAGAAAGATGTACAGGGAGATGCTCAGCCATCTCGGACTTGGACTTGAAAACAGACTTTCAAGCAAGGTGGGACTGCTTTCCGGTGGACAGAGACAGGCGCTTACTCTGCTTATGGCGGTAATGCGCAAGCCTAAGCTGCTGCTGCTTGATGAGCACACAGCGGCACTTGATCCAAAGACTGCTGAAACAGTACTCGAGCTTTCAGAGAAATTCATCACGGAGGACAACCTCACGGCTATGATGATAACTCATAATATGAAGGACGCTATCACCCACGGCAACAGGCTCATAATGATGCACGAGGGTAGAATAATATATGATGTGAGCGGCGAGGAAAAGGCGAAGCTCACAGTTGACGATCTGCTCAAGAAGTTCGCAGACCTCAGCGGTGAGGAATTTGCAAACGACCGTGCGCTTTTGAACTAAGCATAAAAATAGCGGAAAGCATGTGCTTTCCGTTTATTTTTATGCTCAATAGCTTATTGAAACCGTTCTTGTATCCCCGTTCCAGTCCACATTACAGCCGAGCAGCTCGGATACGGCTCTTGCCGGGATGATGGTGGAATCATCAACTATTACTGATGGACTTTCGGCGGTTATCTCTGATGCGGTACCGTCAGCTGCTGTTTTGGTTATAGTGCTGCTGCCTATTATCAGCTCAAGTGTTGTTCCGTCCTTGTATGCGGTAACGCGCTGTTCGTTCCCGTCCCATTCAACATCAGCGCCAAGAGCTTCAAAAATTGCTCTCATCGGCACCATTGTTATATCGTTTGAGATGTATGAATCTGTCGGCGTTATCAGTATCTGACCGTTTACGGTTATGGTTATGGCGTCAGGCGAGCTCATAACATCAAGCTTTTTGTCAAACAAGCCGCTTGCAGCGCCTATCGCATCAGGACTCGCGGCTGTAAACTTCACACCGTCATTGTACCAGTGTTCAAACAGCTCCGCGTAAGAGCGCATATCCTCAGTGGTAAAAGATCTTATTTCAGAAAGTATCTTTTCCTTGAAATCAAGCGCCTCTCCGCTCATATAGCTGTCACCGTACCAGTACGCATCTTTGACAACGCCGGCAGGCGTTATATACTGTGAGTATATGGATTTGATATAGTTGTCTATCGTCTCCTGAGTAAAATCTCCGTTTTTCAGAAATTCGCTTATTCCGGCGTATTCATCATAAGTGCTCTGTATGCCGGGGTCGCGGTAGGTGACAATACCTATACCGTTATCGTCAAAATTCGAGAGTATAGAGTAAACATTGTGTTTGTTTCTGAGCTGCGGTATGAAATACGCGTCCTGCAGCAGAGCGGAAAGCACATACATTTTTCCGTTAAATGTGTTTTCATCTATCGGCGCGAATATGCCGTTATAATTGACACCTGAATTTATTTCAAGAGCCTCGTTTGTCTCAGGCAGCAGCAGCGAGCTGAGATCGCTGACGGCTTTTTCAGATTCAGGTATCTTTGCAAAGAATTTTTGCGCTGCCGCCGTGTTGGCGCTTATGCTTTCCTTATCACCGGCGTAGAGCACTGCCGCTCCGCTCTTATTGTACAGCTTTGACTGTATCGCATCAAGCGAGCTTATGACGGTTCCCGGCTCTGTGTCAAGCCGTGACATCGTATCACGCAGGAACGAAAGAAATTCAAGTCCGTTTATTCTCATATAATAAGCCTGAGCGGGATCATACATAGCATATGCTCTGCCAAGCATCAACGAATATGGAGCGGATTGACTGAAGTTCAACTCAAATGTGTTTATTATTTGTGAGATAACATATCTGAGCTGATCTGTGCTGTCGAATTTTGTTCCGAACAGCAGCTCGTCAGCAATATCGTAAACCTTGTCAGAATACTGTGAAAAGCCCTGCCATTTGAATATGAGATAAGGTGTGAATCCCTCGTCTGAGTCGAGCGTCATTATATCTGTGCTGCAGCTTGTGTATTTGGATACATACATTATGAGGTCATTATATGAATGCTTATCGGTATCCATACTGCCCAGCAGCAGCTGATACAGTTTTAGATAGTCAAGCTCATCAGCAGAAAAATCCGAAACATCAAACATTATACGTCCCTGTCCCAGCTCCGGCTTGCTTACCTCTGAGGTCACATACCTTACACCGTCTGTGACCGTATCTGTTATTGGGTATTGTTCTGGAACAGCGGTCAGATCGTCTACGGTAACAGTATTTATCTGATCTATATATTTTTGATCCTCCGCGCTTACGCCTGAAAGCGTTTCCTCCTTATAAGCCTTTGTTGAGGCAACGACAGCGTTTATTTCATCGTCTGACATAGCCTTTTTCTTTTCGGCAAGCTCTTCTTTGAGCTTTGCCTGGTTCTCCTCAAGAAGACCTGCCTGCGGAACAGTGGTTATTATACCCTTTCTGCCGTTTAAATATTTTTCGGCTATTCCGTCAAAATCATAGTTGCTTTCGTTGAGCATGCTGCTCTGCATATCATAGTACAGATACGGATCTCTTGTTGTTCCCCAGTATACCGAGGCTGTAGAGCAGATCCCAACTCCGAGGTTGGCTGTTTCAGATGCGAGCGCGGCTGAAAGTCTTGTCGCGGCAGAGATGGAGTCCTTTATATTATCGGCGATAGAGGTGGTCTTGGCAAGAGCGTCGGCGGCTATTTCCATGACTGTTTCCTTGTCCTCCGGATCTACATTCTGAGCAACGAAAATTAATGCGGGATACTCTCCCGTTGACCAGTCCGTTCCGCAGCTTAACGAAGAGCCCGGCAGAGCTGACGATACCATATCCGGCAGCACAACTGAGTTGAGCACTGCCGCAAGCGTGCTCACTGCCGCAAAATCATCGGTGTTCATATCCTTGCATTCAAACAAATAATATATTACAGACTGCTTTGAGGTATCCGTTCCGGCAGCTGCTGGGAAATAGTATGTGTCATCGATAAAATCCGGAGTATCAGCGGATATGCTGAGATCAATATTGATCGTCTGCCTGTCGTATTCTGAAAAATACGCGTCGAATAAGGCGAGATATTTTTTGTAGTCCATATCTCCATACAGTGTGGTCAGCGAATTTGACGGATGGTAGTATTTGCTGTGATATTCTATCATATCCTCGTTTTCAAGCTCCGGTATGCGCTCAGGCTCTCCGCCTGAATTGTATGAGACGGGGCTGCCGGGATAGAAAGAGCGTTTCGCGTTAATGAACGCGGAGTTTGTTATATTCATACTGCCCTGCATCTCGCTGTAAACTGTTCCGGACAATGTGAGCTCGCTCTCAGGCGAATCAAGCTCGTGATGCCAGGCTTCACGCTCCTTTATGGACGGGTCGGTATATATCATAGTATCAAACACGCCGCTAAGATAATAATCTGCAAGATTATAAAGCTGCTCGTCAGATAACGAGGAGATCATATAGCTTGTGTTTGCTGTTGAGGTAGTGGCGTTCATATATGTTATATAACTCTGATTCATAAGGTTGAACGCGAGCGTGCGCGACGGATATTTTTCACTGCCAGAAAGCGCCGAATGCTCGAATATGTGAGTGAGACCGGTGTCATCAACAGGCGGCGTGCGGAATGATATATTGAACGCGCAGTTTATGTCATCTGAATCTATATATATTATCTGTGCGCCTGTTTTCTCGTGCTCAAATGTTACAAGCTCTGAACCGAGCAGCTCAAAATCACGTATATCGGTCACAATAAATCCGTTTATCTCATCGCCTACAGCGGGCAGGGAGTCAGCTGCGAGAACCGTTATTCCGAAACACGATACCATTGAAATTGAGAGCATCACGGATATTATTTTTTTTGTTTTCATAAATCAAGTCCCTCCTTTACTTTGGTTGTAATAGGCGATTGTAAAATTACTTAAGTTGAAAGTTGGTAATAAAAAATTAAGTTAGAACATTAGTGAGATGTAAAGT
>CALXSS010000031.1 GCA_944391225.1 uncultured Clostridia bacterium | reverse complement strand
GCAGATAAATATGTTTTATGAATACAGTACGGTAATTCCCAAAAGCGATGCCGCACCGGAACTGAGAAATGTAGAGATAAGGAACATCAGAGGCAGGAATGCGGGAACAGGCATATTTATAAAGAGGCTGCCGGAGCGGGAACTGGAAAATGTGACGATTGAGAATATAGAGCTGACAGCCGATAACGCTGTGGTATGCTCTGATGATACGGTGATGAAACTAAAAAATATAAGGATAGAGGAGAGAAAATAATGATACGCTTATTTGAAACACACAGATTGAGAGAAACACAGGAGCTTGACGGAATGTGGGATCTTACGATGGAGGGCTTCGACAGGAAATATACCATGCCTGTGCCCGGATGCTGGGAGCAGCACCCTGATTTTCTGTCGCACAGGGGTAGAGGAACATATACTAAAAAAGTGTACATAAAGCGCAGCTCAGATATACGCCTTGAATTTAAGGGTGTCAGCCATACAGCGGACGTGTATTTTGACGGAAAGCACGTGGTCGATCACTATAACGCATTTACGCCATTTTCCGTAGTTGTAAAGAATGTATGCGAAGGCGAACACGAAATAAAGGTTGTAGCTGATAACACATTCGGAGAGCATTCGGCGCTGCATATCCCGAATGATTACTATACATACGGCGGGATAACAAGACCGGCAGCGCTGGAATATGTAAACGAGGTCTATATAGAGAACATACGGTTCACGCCGTCATGTGAAAATGGTGTGTGGTCGGCTTTTACAGAGATAAAAGTAAAAAACAGCTCAGACGGGGTAAGGACAGCGGAGCTGCGCGCAGAGCTCGTGGGCTGCTGTCTCAGTTCGGAAGCGGAAATAGAGCCGCGCGGCAGCAGGATATTCAGATTTGAACAGCGGTTTGAGGATATAAAGCCATGGACGCCTCAGTCGCCTGAGCTGTATTATCTGAACGCTGTGCTGAGCGAGAACGGTATTGATAAGGATGATCTTATAGAGCGCGTTGGGTTCAGGACTGTGGAGGTAAAGGGGACAGATATACTCCTAAACGGTGAGAGGATATATTTAAAGGGCTTTAACCGCCATGAGGATTATGCCGTGGACGGCTGCGCGGTGTCATTTCAGCACATGGTGCAAGATATGGAGCTTATGCAGGGTGCGAACGCGAACGCGGTAAGGACCTGCCATTATCCTAACGACGAGCGTTTCCTTGATCTTTGTGATGAGCGTGGAATGATGGTGTGGGAGGAAAACCATGCCCGCGGCCTTAAGCTTGACGATATGTTGAATCCGAATTTTGAAAAACAGTGTGAGGACTGTATCAGAGAGATGATAGAAAACCACTATAACCACCCTGCAATAGTGATCTGGGGCATACTTAACGAATGCGCGGCTGAAACTGCCGAGGGCAGGGAGATGTATAAAAAGCAGTTTGAGCAGATACGCTCTATGGACAGCTCGCGTCCAGTCACATCAGCCACCTGCCGCCATTTTACCGATATAACGCTTGATCTGGAGGATGTGGTATCGTTTAATATGTATTCAGGCTGGTACAAGGATTGCCCGATAGACGAGCGGAACGATCAGGAGATAGAATGGATCAGAAAATCGGGCGGAGATAATAAGCCGATAATAGTGTCGGAGGTCGGAGCAGCGGCAATATACGGATACCGTGACCGCTCGCGCTGCAAGTGGAGCGAGGAAAGACAGGCGGATCTGATCCGCGAGAATCTTGAGGTATATATGAACGATCCGCGTATCACAGGCGTGTTCATATGGCAGTTCGCCGACTGCCGTGTAACGGAGGAAGGCGAGTGGTTTGCCACCCGTGCGAGATGCCACAACAACAAGGGCGTGGTAGATGAATACCGCCGCCCGAAAATGGCGTATGATACAGCGGCGGAGATGCTTGCAAAATACGGAGGGATTTGAGATGAGATACAAAAGGGTGTCGGCTATTCTTGCCGCGGCAGCGGTGAGCTGCCAGGTCGGTTTTGTATCGGCTGAGGAGCCAAAGGCAGCGGCTGCTTTTTCAGGCTATGTCAGCGCGGAGCCGTCAGGTATAGAGCTTGTTTCACAGTCAAAGACTCCGTCGATTTATGTTGACGGTGACGACTTTGCCGGAGTTGTCCGCGCGGCGGAGGATCTGAAAGAGGATATAGAGTCAGTGACAGGTGTTACTCCGACATATGCGGCGGAGCCAGAGTCGGCAGATATAGTTATAGGAACTATCGGCCATTCCGATGCTGTGGACAGGCTCGCTGAAAACGGAGAGCTTAAAACAGGCAATATCGAGGGTGAATGGGAGGCGTTCACTCTGCAGGATATAGACGGACAGCTTGTAATAGCGGGAGCAGACAAGCGCGGCACAATATACGGGATATATGATCTTTCGGAAAATATGGGTGTATCTCCTTGGGTATGGTGGGCAGATGTTGCTCCGCAGCATTCCGATACGCTGTATGTATCTCTGCCTGACGGTGGATATACTGAGGGTGCGTCAAGCGTAAAGTACCGCGGAATATTCATTAATCAGGAATGGAATCTGTATAACTGGTCAAAAACTCATTCCGATACGGGCGAGGGAATGGATACTAAGACCTATGAAAAAATATTTGAACTTTTGCTCAGGCTCAAAGCGAACTATATGTGGCCGGCGATGCACGAGTTTTCTCCGGCATTCAACAGTGATCCGGAAAATGCGCGTCTGGCTGACGAGTATGGTATAGTGATGGGCAGCTCGCACTGCGAGATGCTTTTAAGAAACAACATGGGCGAGCTGCTGGAGTTTCAGGAAAGATGGATAGCGCAGAATCCAGATAAAGATCTTTATATGTTCCGTGATGGCAGTCTTGGCGCGGATGTCGCGTATGATTACACAGACACGGACAGGGCGGGAAACCATGTTTACAACAAGGAGTTCCTTGAGGATTACTGGCGCGAGCGAGTGAGGGCGAACAAGGCTTATGAAAGCAATTTCACTATAGGTATGCGCGGAGTGCATGACGGCGAATGGGATCCCGTTAACGCGGACACAGACGAGGAGAAAATAGCCTTACTTGAGGAGATAATATCTGTTCAGCGCCGCATCCTTGAGGAGGAGATAGGCAAACCGGCTGACGAGATACCGCAGACCTTTATTCCGTATAAGGAGATACTCCCTCTCTATAACGCGGGGCTTGATATTCCCGATGATGTTACTGTGATGTGGACTAACGACAACTATGGTCATCTCCGCCAGACTCCGAACGATGAGGAGCGGAAAAGGAGCGGCGGCAGCGGCGTATATTATCATGTGAGTTATTACGGCAGACCATCAAGCGTGATATGGAACGGCGGCACACAACTTGGACTTATCAAGGAGGAAATGACAAAGGCATATGACACGGGCGCGCAGACTATATGGCTGCTCAACGTAGGACCTCTAAAGCTGTTCGAGAACCAGATGGAGTATTTTCTGGATTTAGGACGCGAAGTGGATTCTGTGCGGGATATGAGCGTGGCTGATTATGTTTCAGATAATGCCAAACATTATTTTGGTTTTGACGATGCTGAGGCGGATGAGTATGCCGCTATACAGTGTGAATTTCTTGAAACTGTAAACGCGCGCAGACCTGATTTTATGAAACAGGGGCTGTTTGAGCTGAGTGCCTATGGCGATGAGGGGCAAAGGCTGCTGAATAAATACAGCGAGCTGGAAAAACGCAGCACAGCACTTTATAACTCCCTTGCGGAGGAGCAGAAAGCGGGCTTTTATGAGCTTCAGCTCTATGCGATTAAGATCTGCAAACAGCGTGGCAGGCACGTTTATAAACGCGGACAGGTCGCTATTATACAGTGATCAGGGACGCGGCTCAAGCGTCAATAAGTACGCGGAGCTTTCCAAAAAGGCGTGGGAGCGAGTGAGCGCGGATGTAAATGAGTATAACAGTATGCTCGATGGGAAGTGGGAAAACGCTGTTGATCCGTTCCAAAAAATAGAGAGCGGCTCGTGGGATATAATGAGGAAATGGACAGCGGAAGAAAGCACGGCTCAAACTGACGAGGTCGAGGCTCTGCCATATACAGAACTGGGGATAATGACAGAGGGGCAGACGGAAATTGAGTTTTCAGGATATTCGAGAAGGGTCAGATTTATTGATATATTCAATAAAGGCACAGGCTCTCTCGACTGGAAAGCGTCGGCGGACGCGGACTGGATAGTGCTGAGTAAATCCGAGGGAACTGTTTATGATGAGGACAGGATATATGCTTCGGTCGACTGGGATAAGGCTCCGCGCGGAGTAAATACCGCGTCAATATATGTAACGAGATATATAGGCACGAACGCTGTTCAGACCGAGAGCATAGCGGTAACGCTTGATAATGACACAGAGCAGCTGCCGGAAAAAACGTATGCCGAGGCTGATGGATATGTTTCAATAGAGGCGGAGCACTATACAGGCAGCGTGTCAAAGGCGGCTGAAAATATATCAGATGGTGTTGTTACAGGCTCAAAACCTAAGCTTATAACGGATAAGGACAGCGGAACAGGCGTGCTTGCGGTGTACCATGAGGATATGACGCTTGCGTCTGTGCAGTTTACCGACAGATACGAAAACGGGGCATATGTTTTTGACAAGCCTGCCGTGCCGGCTGAGGGAGAAAGTGTTAAGGGCATGGTATGGACATCGGCAGATTCTATGGAGCCGCTAAGCGGAGCATACGGCGAGGCAAGCGTGGGCGCGGCGCTGTATGAATGGATAGAGCAGGATGATTTAGGCAGAAGCGGAACGAGCATGAAGTTCATGCCCGATACTGCCGCATCAGCTCAGGACAGCGGAGCATATCTTGAGTATGCTGTGAACTTTAAGAGCACAGGAACATTCTCGGCAGATGTGTACCGCATGCCTACTCTCAACGAGCGCGGCTCGGTCAATTTCGGGATAGGAATAGATGAGGATCAGCCAACAGTGCTTGAGGGCAGGAACACATATTATAACAACTCAAACGGCACAGACCGTTGGGGAATGGGGATATTGAATAATACAGAGATCCTTACAGCGGAGATAACCGTTGACGAGCCGGGCATACACAGGATAAGGCTTTACGGAATAGATCCCGGCGTTATAATAGACAAGCTTGTGATAACCACAGGCGAAAAGCAGGGCTCATATTACGGCGCGCCGGAAAGCTATAATACGACGTATAATTGTGAGGCGGAGACAATGCCGGAGCAGGGCGAGGTATCGTATCAGACAGGAGATACAGTGGCGCTGTTCACACCTGAGCTGTATACGCTCGGCGCGCAGATAAGCGGTCAGAAGCTGACAGCGGCGCAGATAATAAAGCTCGGCGATATAAAAAGCGCTCAGATAACAGCAGCGGTATATAATAAGGACGGCGTTATGACAGCCTGCAAAACTGTGACCGGAGATTTTGAAAACGTGGTCGAAAACGGGATACTGACAGTTCCAATAGAGCTTGATATACCCGAAAACGCGGCGGAGCTGCAGATCATTGCGTATGACGACGCTGATGATCTGAACGCTCTTTCGCCGGTGTATGAACGCGGACTGGAAAACATTTCGCTTATGGCGTTCTATACAGACGGCGTTATAGAGCCGGCTGCAGAGCTTGGTAGCTATGCGGGCAGAGAGGCGATATGTCTTATAACTGATGCTGAGAGCGGAGAGATGGTATATATAAGACAGGAAACAGCCGATAATGAAACCTTCAGAAAGATAAACACAGGAAAGCTTGACGGCACATATGATGTCAGGATAGGAGTATCAGGAAACGGCTTGGTGGCAAGCGAAAAGGCGCATACGCAGGAGAACATCACAGCGGATGATCCTGCGTCGAGTAAAACCCTGTATTCATGGGATTTTTCTGATGAAAGCCAGACAGCGGCGGAGGGAACAGACATACCTGTCATTTCAGGAAACGCATCATACGATCCTGAAAACGGGGCAGTCAAGCTGACGTCAAAGGATAATTCCGGCAGTGGAGCAATGTCGGTATCATTTGAAGATCCGGTATTTGCGGTGCAGGGCGAAAGCATAATTATAACCTCAAAGATAGCATACGGCAGACAAAGCGGAAAGTATACTGACTGGAGTATAAAGGATTCAAACGGGAATGAGCTTGTCAGCACGCATATATGCCTGTATTCGTCAGCCGGTGCTCAGTCGCTAATGATAGGCGGAAAGGAGCTGCTGGGAAGCGGACTGCCGGAGGGAATCGCCACAGCAAACAAGAACAATTCTGGTATAGATAACGGATATACCGTATACACCGCGGTGCTTGAGCCTGATAGGAACACAATAACTCTGACTGCTGAAAACACTGAGGGCAGCAGCACATTTACAGGAGCGTTTCCGGAGGGAGCAGGCTTTGATGTAAAGACAATAGAGTTTTCTTCAAACACGCAGTACGCGGGCAGGAGCAGCTATATAGATGACATCAGCGTAACAAGAACGAAAGCTCAGAGCTATAATATAAGCTTTGAGGTGACAGGCAGTGACGGAGCAGTTATAAACGGAGCTGAGGTAACAGTGACCGATTCAAAATACAACCGTGTTATAGAGATTGAGCCGGACGGAACATATAAGCTCTGTGCGGGAATGTACGCGTATAAGGTAAAAGCTCAGGGATATGAGGAAAAAGAGGGCGTGCTGGAGCTTTCACAGGCTACGCCGTCTAAAACAATAAACGTTACGCTTGATAACGGCGAAGCAGAGTCTCCAACAGAAGAACCGGAGCAAACACCCGATAAATACGAAAGCACAGTCGGATACTGGTTTTTTGATTTCGGTACAGACAAGGCGGAAAAGGGCTTTGCGGTATCAGCCGATACGAGCTATACCGATTCGCTCGATTATGGCTTTATCGGGAACAAGGCGGAGGATCACAGGCTGAGCGCCGGAGAGCATATAGACGGTTTTCGTATGCTTGAGAGACAGGTGATAGAGCTTGAAAACGGGAATGTAAACGGCGAGGGATTCGTCACAGCGGCAGACCCACAGGAGCCGGTAAGATTCGCTATGAGCGTTGAAAACGGCTGTAGGTACAGAGCAAAGGTCAGGCTTGTGAACGCGAGTGAAACTGAGCCTGCCAGAGTTACGCTTATGACAGAGCGCAGACATCAGCTGATCACCGATGAGGAGATAGAGGCGGGCGGCGCGCTTGAATACGAGTTCAGCGTAGATGTGGAAACCTATTATTGGAAAGTGCTTAACGGAAAATATGCTGACGATACATTAAGCGTGCAGGTAATAGGAAAGAATGCCGCTATATCCTCGCTTGAGGTGACAAAGGCTGAGGATGTGGCAACATTGTGGGTGATAACCGATTCCACCGGCTGCGATCAGCCCACAAATTTCCCGTATGCCAATATAAACAGCCTTGCGGGCGTAGGTCAGGGGCTTACAAAATATCTGCCTGCTGATATAGCGATCTCAAACCAGGGTGACGGCGGCCTGAACTCGAGCGATATCAACCATTACAACTGCGCTAAGAGCGGATTTAGGGCGGGAGATTATCTGTATGTTGAGTATGGACACAATGAAACAAGCGTTGAAAGCTACACAAAAAATCTACAGAAGTATTACAGTGACTGTCAAGCGGCGGGCGTAAAAATGATAGTGGCAGGACCGATAGATCGGTGTCAGACAAAGCAGTTTGACGCTGCAAGCGGCAAATGGTCGCCGTCGGGGCTGACATCATACGCGGCGGCAGGCAGAGGATTCGTTGAGGAAAAACAGCAAAGCGGAGCGGATGACATTGCTTTTGTGGATCTAAACGAGCCGTGGATCGAATTTCTGAACGAAACTGCCGAGCGTGTGCGCAGCATACGCGGCAGCGATGGATACGAGGCAAACAGCGCGTACTATTATTACCGATACAAGCCAAGCGGCATAGACACCACACATATAAACGAGGCGGGGGCGGATAATGCGGCATATATGTTTTTCAATGCGGCAAAGCGGATCGTCGATTCCGGCGAGTCGGGAGCAGAGGTGCTTTCAGGACTCGTCAGCGGAATGAGAGAATGGACACCGTATACGGTATCGGATGAGATAATAGCATCAGGTCCTGTTCCGAACTCATATTATCCCGAAACCCCATCAGAGGTGTATGAGGGTTATGAGGCTGTTATACGCGGCGCGGAATTTGACGGAAATACTCTTAAGAGCGTTACCGCAAAGATAGAGCATTATACGGGTATAGACGCTAAAAATATCCCGTATGCCGTAGCCGCCGCGGAGATGTATGACGCTGACGGGGAACTGTCGGGAACATATTATTCCGGCGTCAGCTCAAAGTATGACGCCACAAACGGCAACGGAGTATTTGATCTGGTATTTGAGAGCGGCGCAGAGATGCCGGAGGGCGGCTCTTACAGGATCTGCATCCGGGGCTTCAGCAGTGACAATACTGTAATGGAGGGCGAGGATTACAGGATATCCGAATACTTTACGCCAGATACAGCGTCGAA
Organism: uncultured Clostridia bacterium; assembly: GCA_944391225.1. Lineage (GTDB taxonomy): Bacteria > Bacillota > Clostridia > UBA1381 > UBA1381 > Ornithomonoglobus. Next base: position 15,334 of record CALXSS010000031.1, on the reverse strand, counting down.
TATGTATATGATAGGCAGTGCGGAAGATATTTCCGTACCGGATAGCTTTGACTATTACGGTGTAAGAACAGGCGCTGACTTGGGCGGAAATAACGGATGGTATCTTGTAGGCAGCTCAACGCGTTCTGCGACTCTTGAAAGGAACGGAGAAACATACGCTCAGCTCACAAAATCATCTGAAAGCGGATCTTATGTGGTATATCGCGCGTTCGACAGCCAGGTAAGCGGTGGCAGACTGATAATAGATGCCGATCTGTATTATGAGAGCGGAACTATGCGATTTGTCTTGTCAAATAAGACAAGCAGCCCTAACAGCGGATACAATACACGTCAGGACTGCTTTACGATCGAAAACGGCAGGGTACTCGACAGCGCGCAGAATGAGCTGGGCAGCATAGCCGCGGAGGAATGGATACATAGATGATCCTATAGAATACGCGTACAAGGAAACATTCACATCTCTATCAACGCAGACTCTTGCGGAAAACGGCTGGATCTCACAAAACGCGCAGTCAAAGCTGACGATTAAAAATGATCCCGACACCTGGCAGGACGGCAGCTATGTGTATTTTGATCCCGGCACAAGCACTCGTAACGCGAAGGTAATATTCCCAGAAACAGCAAGGCTCACTGAAAGCTATGTGTTTGAAATGGATTTCGCGCTCGTAAACGGCAGCGGTTCAGCATCTGAATTTACGATTTTCACAGACAGCACGGAGGTGCCGGATAATTCATCTGTGAGCGGTGACTATATCCTGAAGTTTGTATCCACGTCAAGCTCCAAAACAATGCCGTGGATAATCAATGACGATATCGAAAATACTGTAACTCTCGAGCAGGAAACAAGAACTCCTGTTTGGGCGCATATGAAACTGACAGTTGATCCGCAAAGCGGCGCTGCCGAGCTTGTTATTACACAGAACGGCGAGGAGAAGTATAACGGTCAGATCATTATGAATGTGACTGACGGAGATTACTCCGCCGCAGGCATGAACTTCAAGGCGGTAAAATCCTATTCGAGATGTCAGTTCGATAATATAAGGATATATTCAGCAGCGCAGGAGATACAATAAAAAAATTACCGACTCAGGGAAAGGTGAGGATAATGGAACAGCTGAGCAGAAAAAGTAAAAAACATACTGAAAGAGTTCTGCAGTTCGGCGAGGGGAATTTTCTGCGCGGATTTGTGGACTGGATGTTCGACAGGCTCAATAAGGAGTGCGGAGGCGATTACGGAGTGATCATTGTACAGCCGCTGCCGGGCGGTAGAGCTGAAAGCCTTAATAAGCAGGACGGCTTGTACACGCTGTATTCAAGAGGGCTTTTAAACGGAGTTAAAACTGAAGAAACACGAATTGTAGAGTGTGTCACGCGCGGTATCGATCCTTACAGGAACACAGAGGAATTTTTCAGCTGCGCGGAAAATCCGGAGCTGAGGTATATAGTATCCAACACTACAGAGGCGGGTATAGAGTACAGGCGCGGCGGGGAGATATTTTCTCAGACAACATTCCCCGGCAGACTTGCGATGTTCCTCAAGGCGAGATTTGACGCCGGACTAAAAGGCTTTCTTATCCTGCCGTGCGAGCTTATAGACAATAACGGCGCGTATTTAAAGGAATGCGTTATGAGGTATGCCGAGGACTGGAGCTATGGCGAGGGCTTTAAGAAATGGCTCGAGGAAGAAAACTGCTTTATGAATACGCTTGTGGACCGCATAGTAACAGGGTATCCAAAGGATGCGGCGGCGGAGATAGAACGGCAGATCGGGTATCATGACGAGATGCTCGACAGCGCGGAGGTATTCCATCTGTGGGTCATTGAGGGCGATAAAAAATACGCCGCCGAGCTGCCGTTTGATAAAATAGGATTAAATGTTGTTTGGACAGACGATGTTACCCCGTATAAAAAGCGCAAGGTCCGCATACTTAACGGCGCGCACACAATGCTCTCTCCTGCCGCAATGCTCATGGGCGTCAAAACCGTAAGGGAGGCTATGGAAAACAGCGTTATAGCGGAGTTTGTAAACAAAGGCATATTTAATGAGATGATCCCTACTGTTGATATGCCCTCAGACGAGCTCAAGGCTTTTGCTTATGATGTGCTTGAACGATTCAAGAATCCGTTTATAGATCACTATCTTTCAAGCATAATATTGAATTTCATATCGAAATTCAGGGTGCGCGTGCTGCCAAGCATCAGGGACTATATCGAAAAATATAATAAAATCCCGCACTGCCTTGTTTATTCGCTTGCGGCTCTGATAATGTTTTATAAGAACGGCGATCCGAACGATGATGAGAGCGTTATTGAAACAATAAAACGAGGTACAGTAAGTGAAATATTGAAAAATAGCTCGCTCTGGGCGGTGATCTGAGCTTTTTAAGAGAACAGACCGAAAGCTTTACAGAGCTTATAGAAAAGAATGGCGCGGGATACGCTATGGCTGCCGCTCTGGAGGAGAATGCGGGCGCATGAAAACGATAACTGTAAATGACGCTGATAATGTAGCGGTAATGCTCGAGGGTGAGCTAAAGGGACATAAAATTGCATTAAGGGACATTAAATGCGGCGAGAATATAATAAAGTACGGCTGTCCTATAGCTCACGCTCTGACTGACATCAAAGCGGGAGAGCATGTGCATACACATAATGCCGCAACCAATTTAAAGGGGATGCTTGGATATGAATACCATCCGGTCAGTGTGAAAACCTGCTCAGGCAGAGCCTGCACGTTTTACGGATATGAGCGCGAGTACGGGAGCACAGGCATAAGAAATGAGATATGGATTATAAACACTGTAGGCTGTGTCAATAAGACATCTGAGATTTTAGCACGCGAGGCTGAAAGGGTATACGGCGGCGAGTGCGATGGGATATATAATTTTGTCCATCCTTTCGGCTGTTCCCAGCTTGGCGGCGATCTGGAGATAACACAGTCGGTATTGAAAGGACTGGTAAACCACCCGAATGCTGCAGGAGTTCTTGTGCTTGGATTGGGCTGTGAGAATAATAACATAAGCGTGTTCAAAGAGGTGTTAGGCGAGGTAAACAGCGAGAGAGTGAAGTTTTTGAGCACTCAGGAATATGATGATGAGCTGTCAGAGGGACTGCGCCTTATAGGAGAGCTTGTGGAGTATTCAAAGCGGTTTAAAAGAAAAGAGTGCGATATTTCAAAGCTGACTGTAGGTCTTAAGTGCGGCGGCAGCGATGGGTTCTCGGGGCTTACAGCAAATCCGCTCATCGGCAGGGTGTCGGATAAGCTGACAGCCGCCGGAGCAGGTACAGTCCTTACAGAGGTCCCCGAAATGTTCGGAGCGGAAACTATACTTATGAACAGGTGCAGAAACAGAGATGTTTTTGATAAAACAGTAAGGCTTATAAACGGGTTCAAGGAATATTTTATCCGCCACGGACAGGAGGTGTATGAAAATCCATCACCGGGGAATAAGGCAGGCGGTATCACAACGCTTGAGGACAAATCGCTTGGCTGTGTTCAGAAGTCGAGCACGGCATATGTTGAAGATGTTCTGCAAATAGGCGAGCCTGTCAGAAAAAGAGGGCTGAACCTTCTGAACGGACCGGGGAACGACATAGTGGCTGTGACGAACCTGACAGCCTCCGGCTGTCAGCTGATACTGTTTTCCACAGGACGCGGAACGCCTGTTGGCGCGCCCGTGCCAACTGTCAAGATCTCGTCCAATACTCAGCTGGCTCAGAGAAAGCCGCATTGGATAGACTTTGACGCCGGCGCTGCTGTAAGCGGCGCGGAGCTGTCGGAGGAGCTCATCAGCTTTATAATCAACACCGCAAACGGCAGAAAAACTAATAATGAGCTAAACGTATACCGCGAGATCTCGATCTTCAAGGAGGGAGTTATACTGTAGGTATCAGATTAAAAAACTATTAGTATAACAGAATTTTGCGCTGAAAGCGTTCTCACGGGCAGCGGAAACGCCGGCAAAATGCAGGATAAAATGGAAAGCGATGGATACTCTGTGACCATTTTCAGTATGGATGGTTTCAGCTTTTGATGGCTTATCGGTCAGGGGCTGCGCCCCTTTGTTCTGACCGGTCCGCACTATTTTTCTAAAGACAAACAAGGCTGCTGCAAACTCGTTGAGTTGCAGCAGCCTGTGTGTTGCGCAGATACGCTCATATTAAAAATTATTGTCAAATCAGGCGCGCCTTACCGCGCTGAAAATACTGTATTATTCAGCGAGCTTTTTCGCAGCCTCAATAGCTATAGCGCATTCTACGCGCTTTTTCTCGAACTCGCAGGCAAGCTCATACGGCTTGTTTATATCGCCGTTGAAGTTGTAGGCGTTCGCGCTGCAGCCGCCGCTGCAATAGAATTTTGCAAAGCAGTTTCTGCACTTTTCCTTTGTATAGATATTTGAATCCTCAAAATATTTGCTTATCTTTTTGTCTATCTTTCCCTCGTCAACATTGCCCATAAGGAAATCCTTGTTGCCGACAAACTGGTGGCAGGGATAAAGGTCTCCGTTCGCGGCAACCGCAAGGTACTCATGACCCGCGCCGCAGCCGGAAAGACGCTTGATCGCGCATGGACCCTGGTCAAGGTCTATCATGAAGTGGAAGAAATTGAACCATTTTCCCTCTTTTCTGCGCTTGATGTATTCCTTTGCCAGCTTTTCGTACTGCTCAAATACTTCCGGAATGTCATCGGCAGTAAGAGCGTAATCCTCCGTTTCAGGCGCTACAACAGGCTCTACGCTTGTCTGCTTAAAGCCGAGGTCGGCAAAGTGGAGCACATCATCGGCAAAATCCTTGTTGTAGGCTGTGAACGTGCCGCGTATATAGTAGTTGTCCTGATTGCGGCTCTCTGCCATGTCAAGGAACTTGGGGAGCAGAGTGTCATATGTGCCCTCGCCGTTTACGCGCGGACGCATCCTGTCGTTTACTTCCCTTCTTCCGTCAAGGCTCAGCACCACGTTAGACATATTTTTGTTTATGTACTCCTTCTTCTCATCGTCAAGGAGTATGCCGTTGGTGGTAACAGTAAATCTGAAGTTCTTGCCGTGCTTTTCGCCCTGCTCTTTTGCGTATTCTGTTATTTCCTTTACTACGTCAAAGTTCATAAGCGGTTCGCCGCCAAAATAATCTATTTCAATATTCTTTCTTGAGCCGCTGTTGGCGATAACAAAATCTATCGCTTTCTTTCCTGTCTCAGCGCTCATCATGCCGCGCGCTCCGTGGTATTCTCCCGTGCCGGCAAAGCAGTATTTGCAGCGCAGGTTGCAGTCATGGGCTATGTGCAGGCACAGCGCTTTAACAACGCTCTGCTTGTTCCAGTTCTTTGCGAACTCCTCATAGCAGTCTGCTGTGAACAGCTGTCCGTTCTTTACAAGCTCGCATATCTCATTATAGCTTTCGTATATATCCTCCTCAGGATACTTCTTTGCAAGCTCCTCTACAATGAATTCCGGACAGCGCGGTTCTGCTGTGAACGGCTCAAGCAGGTAGTCGAGCATATCATATATGCAGTCGTCCACTACATGCACAGCGCCTGAATATATGTCAAGCACTATGTTCATATCAAACATTTTATATTTATGTATCAATCAATATCTTCCTTTCTCTCAGGGGCATTGTTCTGCCGAAGCGGCAAAACAATACGCCTGGCGCCCTGCATGTGCAGGATATGCCAAGCGCAGTGTTTGCCTTAATCATTCGGTTAGATTATTCAGCATGCTCGCACTTCTGGTTAGCAACTGTGCATGATGTTTTGCAGGCTGACTGACATGATGTCTGGCACTCGCCGCAGCCGCCCATAACAGCTGTTTCCTTAAGGTTAGCCTTGTTCAAGGTCTTAACGTGTTTCATAGATAATCCCTCCTCTGATTTTTCAGGCAGAGCTTTCTGCCGTATATATAAACATTATATCATATATCATGTGAAAAATAAAGTACTTTTCAAAATTTTTTTTAAAATAGTATATAATTTTTTGTCGGGTATTGACAAAGCTGTTAAAAACGTGTATAATAGTATATCGTAGTAGTGCGGCGCGGCCGCATAAGTAATATGGTAGGAGGTCATTTATTATGATGGAAAAACAGGGTAACTTAATGCAGTACAGACCGGATATCATGGTTCTGGATGCGACTATTCGTGACGGAGGACTTGTAAACAACTTCTTCTTTGAGGATTCGTTCGTGAAGGCGCTTTATGAAACAAACATAAAGGCGGGTATCGACTACATGGAGTTCGGCTACAAGGCATCGAAGGAAATGTTCGACGTCACAAAATTTGGAAAATGGAAGTTCTGTGATGAGGAATCGATCAGATCTATCGTAGGCGATAACGATACCGATCTGAAGATAGCTGTAATGGCTGACGTTGGCAGAACTGATTTCAGAAAGGATATTATCCCGCGCAGCGAAAGCGTTATAGATATGGTTCGTGTGGCTACATATATCAATACCATGCCGGCTGCGCTTGAAATGATAGAGCACTGTCACTCGCTCGGATATGAAACATCATGCAATATCATGGCAGTTTCGACCGCGCGCGAGAGCGATATTAATTTTGCGCTTGAGCTTTTGGGTGAAAGCAGTGTTGACGTTATATACCTTGTAGACAGCTACGGTTCGCTTTATCCTGAGCAGATACGCGATTTCTCGTTCAAATATCAGAAGATAGCGAACAAATACGGCAAAAAGGTAGGAATACACGCTCACAACAATCAGCAGCTCGCATTTGCAAACACTATTGAAGCGTGCGCCTATGGCGTAAGCTATCTTGACGCTACAATGGGCGGAATGGGCAGAGGCGCCGGAAACTGCACACTTGAGGCTCTTATGGGATTTTTGAAGAATCCGAAATATCAGATAGTGCCAGTACTTAAATTTGTACAGACTGAAATACTCAAGCTCAAGGAGAAGGGAGTTGTATGGGGCTATGATATACCATACCTCTGCACAGGTATCCTGAACGTGCATCCGCGGTCGGCTATAGCCGCTATCAAGGATAACGACAGGGATTACGCTAATTTCTACATTGGTCTTTGGGACAGGGAATATTGATAATATAAAGACAGCTTCGGCTGTCTTTTTTGTATTCTTCTCATGCGTTTATGTATAACTATATGTTAAAATGATAAAAAATATGGTAAATATATAACAGAAAGGAGTGGATCATATGAAGCTATACAGGATATTGATCGCTGCAGCGGTGATGTTTGGCGCGGCGGCGCTGACAGCGGAGGCTGAGGAACTGCCGATATACTCCACAGATATATTGACTACGCTCGATGGTGTGCCGATACAGGGGTATAATATAGGCGGCGAGACTCTTATTTCTTTGGATGATCTGGATGATCACGGCTTTACTGTGGCATATGACGACAGTATCAGGACTCTGTTTGTAAATAAGACTCATGAAGCCTGCACGGAGACTGCTCCGGAAATCGAGCGAAGCTCGGGCGGAAATATTATCGGGTATACGGTGGACACGGATATAAAAGCGTATGTGAACGGGCATTATATAAAATCGTATGTTGTGGAGGGGAAGCTTGCTGCATCAACTGAGACACTTGGTGACAGAACTAAATTCAGCAGATATGGGATAAGCTATACAGCGTATAATATGGAATGTTCGTATAATAATGACGATAGGATGCTGAGCATAAATACTGCTCCCTCAGATGAAGCTTCATACGAAGAAAAGCTGAACGGGTTCTATGAATATTTTCAGGCTGACAGACAATACATCCCGGCAGACATTGAAGAAAAGGGAGACGAGTATACAGTTGTTCTTCTTGATGAAAATAAATCAGATGGAAGGACAATAACACATATTTTTATGATCTACCGAAATGGACTGTTTATTGATATATCGTCAATATTGGACAGCGCTTACGGATTTGCTGCTTTTCCATACTTAACAGTATTTGAAGGCAGCATATCAGCTGATAAAACGAGTTTTTCATTTTATGGAGAACGGTACAAACCTACAGGGATGAGATCCACAGAATTTATTGAGAGCGGAAACTATTCTGTGGATCTGTACAGCGGAACAGTGTCAAAAATAAGCTGAATGGAGATGCCCTGCGCGTTTTGAAATATTCTCCAAGCATTTAAGATGGATCGACCTTTACTTTTATCAAAGCAAAGGTATCCATGTCCAACATATATTCGCCTGATTCATATATATCCCTCATACCCATAAGCGAGTATGGTTCCGCTTTGCTCCGCTGTCCCGAAAAGTACAGGTATTTTCCGTCATCGGAAAAACTCATTTCGGTTATCGATATACCGTCCATCAGTACAAAGGCGGCAAAATCGTATTCGAGCAGCGCGTTTTGCGCATTGAACGTGCGTCCGTTTTTATAAAACCGAACGGCGTCACAGCCGTCAAAATTAGCGGTGTCACGGTATATGCCTTTTACGGTATATTGCGTGTATGAGTCGTTTTCATATTCGTCTGTTATTGTAAACAGTCCATGTGACGCGGCTATACCGGCATTAAAGCCGCTGATGTTTAAGCTGTAGATATCGCTGTCTGTTATATCGGAAAACAGATATAATGACCGCAGTGAGTCGTTATATGTGTATCGCATAAAATAGGCTGGATATTCAAATCTGAGATTGCGTACAGAGGAGGTGGTGTTCATGTCTGCCAGATCCTCTGCGCACACAGCAAGTCTGCCTCCTATATTTTCGGCGGCGATCTCCTGCCCGTTTACATAGGCGCGTATGTCTGTTTCATATGTGTAGCCGATGATGTCTCCGACTGTGCCGCGTTCTATGACAGGCTCGGGATCACAGCTGGCAGCGCCCTGCTTATTTACAAATAATGCTCTTGCCTCGTCGTTGTAGTACACGCTGAATCCGTAATTCTCCAGATCCTCAAGACATATCATGGTTTTGCCGTCTATGGCGTATCCCTGTATCGGGATGCCGTCCATATATGTGAGAATATCGGTGGAATATATGGGACGTATAATATCTCCTGTTGCGGCAGATACGGTCTTATCAGGAATACTGCTCAGTGTGAGGATAACAGCCGTGAAATAGAGTATAGTTTTTTTCATATAGATCACATCCCTTATTAGAATAATATAATCATATCATATTTTCCGGAGAAAATCAATTAGTTCTCAGGTCTGTTTGATCAGATTTTATACACCGGTTCGCGAAAACAGGTTGATTTTCTGCGCAGCACATAGTATAATTAAATCAAAAACAGTTCGATCAGAGGAGAGGTATTATGAACAGGTTTTTGATCAGCACAGCATGTACAGCAATGCTTTTGAATTTGTGTGTGGGAGCACAGGCGGCAAATGCAGGCGAAGCAATAGGGAATATATATACGACTGATATTGTAGCATATATAGACGATATGCCGATCAAGTCATATAATATAGGAGGACGCACAGTTATTCAGCTTGAAGACCTGAGAGCGTATGGATTCGATGTGGAATGGAACAGCTGTGAAAGATATTTGAGTGTTGCGGTAAAGGACAGACCGGGCTCAGCGCCGCAGGCGGAAATAAACAAACAGACTCCGGGAAATGTCGCCGGAACTATTTATGCTACAGATATAAGAGTCGGTATAAATGGCGTGGACTGCTCTTTTATAGATACGTATAATATAGGTGGTATAACCTGTATGGCTGTTGAGGATCTGGGCACAATGGATAAGCTCAGCGATGGTTCTCCGATGTATTCCCGGTTCGCTATGCGCTATACATATAACGATGATGAGCGCGCTGTCAGATTGTATACATTAAGAGAAGGAGATGAATTTGAAACTGAATACGGAACAGCAGCTGTGCGGAAAATAACCTCTGATTACCGTAGGCTGGCGTACAGGATCAAAAATGAAGAAACAGAATACGATCCCGGTTTTACAGTCTACAGCGCAGCGGTCTATGATGATGAAAGCTCTATTGCATACTGTGCAGCCATAGAGGAGCTTTCACAGGATATGAATATAAACGCGGGCATGGATAACGGTGTGTATTCCATAACCTCATCAGATGAAGGAGAAATAACGTTTATAAGTACAATGTCTTACAACGGCGCGATACATAATGACAGATGTATCCTCGCATTGTCGCTGCCTGTAAATGTAAACGGTGAGTACATAGCTGATGGAGAGCCAAACTGTATGATCTGCCTGAACAGCTATGAGCCTGATTATAAAACTGTTTATATGAGTATGGATTTTCTGGAGAAATACACAGGATATAAATTTGATATATCTTGATACTTCAGGCAGGGGGCTGCGCCCATTCGTTTCGTCCGTTCTGCACAATTTTTCTAAAACCCCCAAGGCTGTTGCAAACTCGTTGAGTTTTGCAGCAGCTTATTTTAGTTTTGTCAGGCAGTAACACCGGCAGCAGCATAAGCATATTATACTTCAAAGGCTGAGACCTTATGGACTGCGCGGCTGTAAGATAAGGAACTGCAGCTGCTTGTTCAAAAAAATGAAAGGAGATATTTTTATGCAGGATAAATGCTATACAACGCGCTGCGACTGCGGCAAATGCAGCGGATATGAAAAAGACGACTGCGAAAAGAAGCATCATAACTGTTGTGATAAAGACTGCTGCGAAAAGAAGCATCACAGCCATTCTGATGAGGAATGCTGCGAATGCCGAAACGTGCAGGAATGCTATGAGTGCGGCACAAATTTCAAGGAGGCTGTGTGCATACATACAGATAAGATATTTGACAGCTGCCGGGACAAAGACTGTCTTGAAAATATAAGAGTATATCTTACACAGTGCGGTCAGGAGGTAGTTGACAGGGCAATAAACGTTAAATGCGTTAAGGCTGAGGTAATTTGGGTGTTCACAGATGTAAATCTTTCTAAGTACAATAATGTTATATGGGTGTCAACATAGTAGAACATTGTACAAGATTTCATATTGCATTATCTGAAATCGTGTACAATGTTGAATTTAGAAAAACTTGCAACAGGAAAAAAACATGTTCTGAAATAGTACAAGAATTGAAAATGAAATATATGCAGAGGATATAAAATATATGTTTTCAAAATACGAAGTTTATACGACTGCTCAATCGTTATATTGCTATCCTAATACCAATGTTCTCAAAAATAAATTGAATACACATGATCAAGAAGTTTTAAAAAGGGCAGAAGAAGCGATAACAGCAGTTAAACAGCTTGATTTCCGGCATTCTTAGCGGCGCGTGGAAATATTCCTTTCCGTGAAAACAGTAGAATGAACAAAATCTATATGGAAAACGGAACGTATAAGGTAAAAGAGTGACAGGGGAAAAGCTAAGATCAACAATACACATGGCACATATAGATTCAATGTATTAATAGTAGTTGAGGATACATTGAATCTGTGAGATGTCCGTATATTCGATTATGTTGAAAAAGAGAAAGGGAACAAAGTTGCTGTTCTCAATCATAAAGAAACAACTATAGAGCAGCAAAAGCATGAGGCTATAAAGACTACTTTTGTAGATTGAATATTGAAGGATTACAAAAAAGGCGAGAGAATCTTATGAAGATATATAAAGAGTAATTTGATTTTGTGAGAACAAGAGAATATGACAGAAGCCACATAGCATTCGGCAGTATGAATCCTGAAATATAACTCAGGCAGCATCAGAAAAATGCAGTTGCGCATATTATGTATGGGGGTAATTCATTGCTCGGACATGTAGTCGGAGTTGGCAAGATCAGCTCTCGTTTCCTTTGCGCTAATGGTTGGTGGATACTATCATCCCCCTACAACCTCAACATTTTTAAATGAAACATTAAAAAAGAGAAACCGCTGCTGATATTCAGTCAGGATCTCTCATATTGCCGCTTAATTGCGTATCACTATCACAAATTCCTCGCCCCAGTCGTGAATATTCTCGTTGAACTCGGCGTCTATTCCGCTTTGGCGTATAAGGCTTACTGCCCCGCTTATAGTGTTGCGCAGCAGCTTTATATCCTTTATTCTGTTTATATGAACGTTTGGAGCGTGACCTGTCTTTATAAGCTCGTTTATAAAGCTCACGGTGTCGCTGTCGTTAAGCCCGCTTTCGCATATATGCCGCACGGCGTCAACCTGCTGGCGGCTGTCGCGTATTTTTAGCAGCGCGCGTGCCTGGCGCTCGGACAGCTTGAAGCTGCGTATGTACTTCCGCACAAGCGGGTCGAGATTCATAAGATCTATCCTTTCCTTTATTTCATAGGGCTTGCCGCCAAGCTTTCTTGAAAGCTCATGGCGGGTATATCCGCGCCGCTTTACAAGCTCTTTATAGCTTTCGGCTACCTCAAGAAATGAAAGCTCCTCGCGCTGAAGATTCTCAAGCAGAGAAAGTATTGCGCAGTCTGAGCCGTCTGTGTCAAGCACTATGCAGGGTATCTCGCTTAACCCCGCTCCGAATGCGGCTCTGTAGCGCCGCTCGCCTGAGATCAGCTCATATTCGCCGTCGCCGCAGCTGCGAACCGTGATGGGGGATATGACTCCGTACCTCTCTACCGAGCGCGTCAGCTCGTCCATTGAGTCGGGATCAAAATATTTGCGCGGCTGCTCGTGGTTGGGCTTTATATCCTTTAGAGCTATGTACTTTATTCTATTGTTCGGATCATTGTTTTCCGTCATGCTTATCACCTGTTCTGATTATTCAAGCGGTGTGCCCGCTCTCACCTTTCACATTGCTGTGTGTGGGAAACGGCAGATACTGCTGCCTGTGCAGCTATAAATTATTTTGTGCGGCAGCAATATCCGCCGTCTGCCCTCGGTGGTGGAAGGTGTAAGACAAACTTGGGGGTAACAGGATCGTTCCTGTCTGTATCTGCGTTACCTGTCTTACAGATATTATTATAGCATAAATCAGTCAGATGTAAAGAAAAAGCGTGCGACGCTCTGCGACAAGAATTTTATTTCTTCCTTTTAAGAGCTTTTTCAGCAGGGACTGCCGTCGATTTTCCGCCGCTGCGCGCAAATATCGTCGGAGTGTGTCTGAGCTTTTTTACTATAACTATTTTGTGGTCAAGCTCGGTGAAAGGGATCTTTGTATCAAATATCCGTATATCTCCGCCGCCCAGCGCACGTATTGCAGGCTCGGCATCGATCAGCTCGCTTTGCGCAAGCGGACCCTTTAGAGCGAGAAAGCTGCCGCCGATCTTCAAAAACGGCAGACACCATTCCGACAGCGTGCGCATGTTTGCTACGGCGCGCGATACAACAGTGTCAAACTTCTCGCGGTATTCCTCCATATGCCCTGCTTCCTCCGCTCTGGCATGGACAAAGGCTATACCATCAGTGATATCCATTGCCGCCGCTGCCTCGCGCAGGAATTTAACGCGCTTATTGAGCGAGTCAAGCAGTGTGACGCGTATTTCCGGCGCGGCGGCGCGCAGCGCCAGACCGGGAAAACCGGCGCCTGTTCCAACGTCTATTACATTTCCCCTGACCTTGCCTGTCAGCAGCGGTGTAAGGCTGTCAAGAAAGTGCTTTGTAACAGCGTCCTCAGGCGAGGTTATGCGCGTCAGATTGAGCGTTGTGTTGCGCTCGATAAGTATTTCATAGTATTTAACAAGCGCGGCGGCGCGGTGTTCGTCAAGAGGAACTCCGAGCGCCTCTGCGCCTTTTAATATCATGTCAAGCATTGTCCACCTCGTCTATACCAAAAAGTTTTTTTCCGTTCTCATAGGTTATTCGCTCAAGCTCGTCTGCCGGGATCGACAGCGTCTCAGATAGTACCTCAAGCACGCTCGGAAGATAGATAGAACTGTTGCGCTTTCCGCGGTAGGGAACAGGCGCAAGATACGGTGAGTCTGTTTCTATCAGCAGCCTGTCAAGAGGCACCGCCTTTGCTGCCTCGCGCGGCTTTACGGCGTTTTTGAATGTAAGCGAGCCGCCAAAGGCTACATACATGCCAAGCTCCTCTGTGATCTCGCGCACCATTTCAGCGCTGCCGCTGTAACAGTGGAATACGCCTCCGCATTCATGTGCTTTGCTCTGCCTTAGCAGACGCATACAATCGCCGTGCGCCTCGCGGTCATGGATTATTACCGGCATATTCAGCTCCCGCGCAAGCTCGACCTGCTCGCACAGTATCCTCTGCTGCTCAGGCTTTGTGTCTGTGGTCCAGTAATAGTCAAGACCTATCTCGCCTACAGCCTTTATTTTTGGATGTGACGCGTATTTTTTTATTTCATCAAGGTATCCCTCTGCCGCGGTTTCCACAGCCTCAGGGTGTATCCCGACTGCTCCGTAAACAAACGGATATTTTTCACACATATCTATTATATCGCGAACCTCGCTCAGCTCCGAGCATGCGTTCATTATAAGACCTATTCCGTGAGACGGCATGGAGCTTAACAGCTCGTCGCGGTCACAGTCAAATTTTTCATCATTATAGTGAGCGTGCGTGTCAAAAATCATTGTATATCCTCTTTTCGGTTATAATTATGTCCATGGGTATGTCATGGCTGTCGAGCGGAAGCTCGTCAATGAGCTGAAATTCATAGCAGAAGCCTATCTTTACTCCGCGAAATTCGGAAAGAAAACGGTCATAATAGCCCTTTCCGAATCCGAGCCTGCCGCCGCGGCGGTCAAAGGCTATGCCGGGGATTATGGCGGCGTCTATATCCTTTATTTCTGCCTGCTCAATGACGCGCGGCTCATATATCCCGTACGCGCCCTTTACAAGGTCGCTTTCGCTTTTTAGGTATGACGGCGTTATTGTAAAGCTGTCTGTGTCGCTCACAGGCAAAACAAGACGCTTATGCTTAAGAGCATCGCTTATTATTGCCGCCGTCGATATTTCCTTGAATGACGACATGTATGCCATGACTGTTGCCGCGCTTCTGTATTGCGGCAGTGCAAAAACCGCGCCTGCTGCGGCGCGGCTTTTTTGTTCTGCTTCTTCCTTTGAAAGCTGTCTGCGCAGTCGTTTCATTTCAGCGCGAAGCTCGTCCTTAGTCATTGTACTGCATCACTTCCTTGAGCTCGTCTGAAACGTGCTTTCCGGCGAGCAGCTCGGCAAGCATGAACCCAAATTCAGCAGCGGCTCCGGGACCTCTGCCGGTGATGATGTTTCCGTCGCGCACGCATTTTTCTCCCGTCATCTCAGCGCCGTAGCAATACTGCTCAAAACCAGGATAGCAGGTGGCGCGTCTGCCCATAAGCAGCTGCTTTTTTCCGAGTATGGACGGAGCCGCGCATATTGCCGCGATATATGCTCCGTGTACAACCGCGTGATTTATTAGCGCGTGTACCTCGTTTGACGCGTCAAGCAGCTGATGTCCCATGCCTCCCGGCAGCATAAGCAGCTCAAGGCTGTTAACGTCTACCTCGCTCATCATTATATCCGCCTCAACATTTATG
>CALXSS010000030.1 GCA_944391225.1 uncultured Clostridia bacterium | reverse complement strand
GACGCCGGCGGGACAGCTCATCAGCATAAGCGGAGCGCAGTTCGCAGATGAGACAGACAGATTCAGCGTGTACGATAAGAGCGACACAACAGGAAAGCTTACCGCAGATAACAGTAAGCTTGAGCTGACGGACGGCGGCAGCGCAACCTATACAAACGGATTCAGAATGAGGGTCACAGACCTCATAACAGAGAGCGGATACGAGTACGGCGCATCGGCAGATATAGCGTCCGGATACTGGAACAACGGAGAGCTTCCGGGAACATTGTTCTTTGAGATAGAAAAGGACGGCGCGGTCGTAAACAGCGTAGTGCTTGAGAGCAAGGCTGGAACGGTAGATACAACAGAGACATACAAGTTCAGCGGAACGGGAGCGCTCAGCTTTGAGCAGGGCTCAGAGATATACCTCTGCTTTACTCAGACAGCAGGTTATCAGAGTTATGATAATATAGTAATAACAAAGGGTAAGAAGTCAGAGACAACAGAGCCGACAACGGCTCCGGAGCCGACATCAACGCCAGAGGGACAGCTCATCAGCATAAGCGGGGCGCAGTTCGCAAATGAGATAGGCAGATTCAGCGCATATGATCCGTCATCGGCTGACGGAGAGCTGATAACGGAAAATTCAGATCTTTCAATAAGATTTACAGAGTCATATTCAGCTCTTAACGGATTTAGAATGGATGTTTCAGACCTCATAACAGAGAGCGGATATGAGTATAGCGCATCGCTTGAGACTGTATCCACATACTGGGGCGGAAACGAAGGCAAGCTGTTCTTTGAGATAGAAAAGGACGGCAAGGTAGTAAAGACTGTGGAGCTTGACAAGAAGGCGGGAGCAAACGAGGCGGACACCGTAGAGTTTGCCGGTTCAGCGATTCTGAGCTTTGCGCCGGGTTCAAAGGTTTACCTTTGCTATACACAGGCAGCAGGCTACCAAAGCTTCAACAATATTGTAATATCAACCGATAATACTGTAACGCCTCCTCAGGAAACAGAAACGCCAGAGGGACAGCTCATCAGCATAAGCGGAGCGCAGTTCGCTGATGAATTGAACAGATTCAGTGTTTACGACAGAGCAGACAGCAGCGCCGCTCTCGGAGTTCCTTATGATAAGCTTGAGCTGTCAAACGCAAACAGCTCAGCAGGAAAGAACGGTTTCAGAATGGATGTGACCGATCTTGTTAAGGAGAGCGGCTATGAATACGGAGCTTCAGTAGATACTGTATCATCATATTGGAACAACAACAATGGCGTACTGTTCTTTGAAATAGAAAAGGACGGCAAAACAGTCAAGACAATAGAGCTTGACAACAAGGCAGGCACGGCAGCTGAAACAGATGAAAGCACATTTACATTCAACGGCTCGGCGATAGTAGGATTCCCTGAGGGAGCAGCTATATATCTCTGCTATACGCAGGTGGCAGGCTATCAAACATATGATAATATAGTTGTGACAGTTGATAAATCGCATTATGAGGAGCAGCCGACAGAAACGCCGACACCTGAGATAGATGCCATCTTCTATGACGATTTTTCAGATGCGGCGCAGGGTGATCTGTATGATGGATATTCAGCAGCAAATACAGCTGATTCATTCAGCGTAAACGGCGGTGTGCTTCAGTATTCAGCCGGAAATGACTGGAATGCGACAAACGGTGTTCGCCGTGACATCACAGACGCTGTATCGGGATATGTAAGCGGAACGATGTTCATGGTATCGCTCGATATTACAGCATGGTGGGGAGAAAACTCATATGCTAACACAGCTCAGATATTCTTTGAGACAGTGAGCGAAAACGGAGCAGTAGTAAAGACTGAAGTTGCGGAGGGACCTTCATCAGACACAGCATACAGCGGGGATACTGTTCATCTTGAGGGAAGCGCTTTCCTGAGCTATAAGGATACAGATAAGGTATATCTGTGTATAACTCAGCCGAGCGGAAACCATCAGTATGATAATGTAACACTTTCAATGGTATCTCCTTACAGTGACGGTATAGTGCAGCTCACATCAGGAAAAACAAAGCTTGGTGAGTTCCTGCCGTCATCAGCTGACACAGTATATATAAACACATTCGATACAGAGGAAGATCTGGCTCAGTGCAGCGCATATTCAACGCCGTTCAAGACAGATGCTCTGCCAAGCTTAGACAACGGAGCGGCATCGTTCAATTTCAGCAATGACTGGAGCGCGGACAACGGAGTGAGCATTGATATTACAGATGCAATGCGCGAGAATTACAAGGGCGGCAAATTCAGAATAGCCTTTGATTTCCACACTTATTACTGGGGCGGCAGCTCGGCGAGCGCGTCGCTTAAGTACGGAAATGATACAAAGGGCTGGAAGTCTGTAGAGGCAGCGTCTGGATCATCAGAGGATACGACAAACTTCATACATATATATGGAGACGTTGACCAGCCTGAGGGATATGATCCCGCAACAGATCAGATGATACTCAATATCACCCAGTCGGCAGGCGGCTGGCAGCTTGATAACGTTGCAGTAGAAATGCCATACAGCAGCGCAAAGGTATTTGATACGGCTGTTTCGGATATATCCAAGCTCAGCGAGGTCACAACCGTAAGCGTAAGCTATGGCGGAACATATATCTGCGAGTCAGAGGTAAAATGGAACAACAACGGCGGATCGGTCATATACGGCACAACAGCGGAGGGACTCACAGCAAAGGCAATTGTTGCAGACAAGGCGGTAAAGCTGACAGTTAATGATAGCGGAGTTACCGCTGAGGAAATACCGCTTGTTTACGGCGAGCGAGTAAAGGCTGAGGGCGAAAATGAGCTTGTATTCCTTGTTGACTCGTTAAGCGGACTCAATCTTATGAGCGAGGCTGACGGCACAGGCATATATGCAGAGCCGACAACAGGCACAACAGATGAAACTGGCGAAATGCGCTCACGCGACAACGGCAGCGGAATAGAGCTTTACGGTACTATTGCTGACTATGCCGGAAATGAAGAATGTATAGTTATATTCGATAAGAATGGCGAGCCATGCGATGCTGAATATATTTATATAGACACGAACGGTAAGTATTGCGTGACAGTAACAGGACTTGAAAACGGCTCTTATAAGGCTGTGATGACAGATACTGGAGCTGAAAGAGAATTCAGCTATGCTGATTCATCAGCATTCTCAGCATTCTGTGCAAAGATCAGAAATGGTTCATCATTGAAATCGCTTATAGCGGAGGGCAGCGATGAAAACAGAGTAATACTCGGCGCAGGTTATTATAATGTATATGATAAGCTTTCAGACGGCGCAAAGACAAAGCTTTGCAGCGAGGCTGAGCAGTATCTTAAGGGCAGCGTAACAAGAGGCGCAGCGGCTGAGTATATGGATTCGCTTATAATCAAGTATTCAGCAAGCGCGGACATGACCGCAGATGAATGGAAGAGCCTTATAACAAATGAAAGCGCGGCAGCAGGCTTAGCGGATTCAAGCGTTTACGCAGAATTCAACAAGCTGAGCGCGGCTCAGACACAGGAGGTCAAGTCGAAGCTTTCAGCGGCTATGCCAGGCTCAGATGAATTCTATGACACATTCGGAGCAAGCGTGCTCAGCTCAGTGATAAGCAATGCCACACATTATTCACAGATAATGGATGTAATGAAGAATAACGCGTCATTCCTTGAAATATCAGCGAGTGATGTAACGGCTGACGCGGCAAAGGCTTTGATGAAGAGCGTGAGCTCATCAGTATCCTCAGCAAGTCAGCTGAGAGACCTTGTTGAAGACGCGGTCGACAGCGTACCGAACAGCGGTTCATCAGGCGGATCATCAGGCGGATCGTCAGGAGGTTCTTCAGGCGGATCGTCAGGCGGATCATCTGGCGGTTCAGCGGTTACAAGACCGAACACAACATTTGTTGCGCCTAATACCACTCCTGCTCCGCAGCTTATCCCATCAGATAGCGGCAATACACAGCAGCAGGAGCAGTTCAATGATATGGATCAGGCTGCATGGGCTGAGGACGCGGTATATTCGCTTGTATCGCGCGGCGTTATAAACGGTTATGGTGACGGCACATTCAGACCGCTCAACAATGTAACTCGTGAGGAATTTGTAAAAATGCTTGTTACTGCATTTGATGTGACAGGCGGAGAATCATCTTTCACAGATGTTGCTGCTGACAGATGGTCATATTCATACATATCCGCTGCGGCTGCCGCGGGAATAGTTGATGGAATGCCGGACGGCAGCTTTATGCCGGAGGCGCTCATAAGCAGACAGGATGCCGCAGTAATGATATACAGAACATTTGGCGCAAAGAGTATCGGAGTATCCGCAGGGGAAGCGGCATTTACCGATGCTGATAGTATCGCCGATTATGCAGCCGAGGCAGTAGGCGCGCTTGTTGGCTGCGGAGTAATAAACGGCAGAGACAGCGGAGAATTCGCTCCTGTAGACAATGCTAACAGAGCAGAGGCAGCGGCGATGATCTACAGAGCGCTGAATATAAAATAACGGGAGGAAGTCATGAAAAGAAAAATCTCAGAAACAGATTTATTTAAGAAAGCAGTTTCGTCAATGTCGGCAGCGGCATTGGCGGCTGCAATGTTCTGCGGCGTAGCAGCGGCAGAGGAGGGCGTTATCCTAAATACCGATTTTGAATCTGATACTGGCGGATTCAATGTCCGCGGCACCGCTACGGTGGTAACATCATCAGACACATCAAGATCGGGTGAAAAATGTCTGCTTGTCGGCGCAAGAGGCGGCGATGCCTGGAACGGCGCGTCGCGCGGACTTTCAGGGATCAAGCTCGACGAAACATATACCGGCTCGGTATATGTAAAGGCAGCTGTTCCGGGCGAGAGCTTTGAGGTGAAGCTGAGCCTGGAAACGAACGACTATGACGGTGTGGATTACCCTTATCTTGGTTCAGCTACTGTAAACAGCGATTCATGGACGCTCATAGAGGGAACATGGAAGGCTGATTACAACGGTAATCTTGATGTTATTAATCTTAACATTGAAACAGGCGACAACGGCGTGGGAAAGTCATTCTATGTTGATGATGCGTTCTTTGCGCTTTCAAGCATAAAGCGCCCGTCGGTTGAAGAAACGATTACACAGAAGAAGTATACATATTCAAATATAGAAATAGCTGAGGATGTAGAGGGAACGGAGTATGAGCAGTCGATAGAGCTTATGCAGGCTTTGGGAGTGATGGATGGTTATCCTGACGGAACCTTTAAGCCGGAATCAAACGTTACACGAGCTGAATTTGTAACAATGCTTCTTAGACTCAAAGGAAACCAGAGCACACAGGTGCCGACAGCCGAATTTATCGACGTGCCTGAAAGTCATTTTGCAAACGGCTATATCGGCTATGCAGCCTCAACAGGACTGTGCGAGGGATATGGCGATGGCGTTTTCGGACCTGATGATAATGTTACATATGAGCAGGCAGTAAAAATGCTTATGGTAATGATGGGCTACGGAATACCTGCACAGCAGCGCGGCGGATATCCTAACGGCTATATGTCCGTTGCCGGGGAAAACAGTATATACGTAAACGGTGTTCAGGGCACAGAGCCTCTTAACAGAGGAAAGGTAACCCAGCTTTTCGCAAGCGCGCTTGATAAGCCTATGTATGTGCTTGACAGCGACGGTAAGTCGATGTACAAGGACGATGATTCAACTATAATCTCAATATTCTTTGACGGCGTATATGAAAAGGGAACAGTGCTTGCAAATAATTCCAGCAGCATATCAGGCATAACTGCTGCGTTAGACTGTGTAAATATTGACGGATCACAGTATAAGCTTGGCAATACCCGCGCAGACGAGCTTGTTGGATATAATGTCAAATATATTGCTGTAGGCATAAGCGATGCTGATGACGGCGAGTTAAAGTATATAGCTGTAGACGGCGTTAAGACCGATGAGCTTGAGATCTCATCAAAGGATATTGAGGATTATTCCGGCAACAAGTATGAGTATATTGAAAACGGAAAAACCAGAACTGTAAAGATCGACAGCGAATTCAGTCTCATTTATAACGGAAAAACAGTGGAAAGCGGCTTTGACGAGTCATTGATGACTCCTCAGCTCGGATCGGTAAAACTTGTAGCTAACAGCGCAGGCGACTATAATACAGTAATAATCAAATCATATGACACATATATCGTAGAGTCTGTAAATAAGAATACAAAGACTGTATTTGATAAGAACAGAAAGCAGATCGAGCTTGACTATGAGTCCGGCGACAGCGATATAACATTTATGAGCCGCAGCGGAAATGAGTCTACATTTGAGGCAATAACAGAGGATAGTATACTTCATATTGCTCAGTCGCTTGACGGTGATAAGACTGAGGTAATAATCAATACACAGTATATTGACGGCGAGGTTACATCTGTTTCGTCTGATTATATCGTTATAGGCGGCAAGGAGTATGATATATCAGATTATTATAACGAAAACTATGAATTGCCGTCAGCGTCAAGCTATGTAACAGCATATCTTGATCTTAACGGAGATGTAGTATACATGGATGCCGATACCGCATCGGGAATGTCGGCAGCGTATATGGTGAAGTGCTTCCTTGACGATGGGGATGAGGATTACACACTCCGTCTGTTCACATCTGACGGAAAGATGGAGGATTATACACTGCGCAGCAATATAACCATTGACGGTGCAAAGTATGATGATAGCGAGGCTGTTTATGCCGCTATTGACGGACTTTTAAACGGCGCTGCTGCCAACTATGACAAGGCGCAGAGAAGAATTATCCTCTATTCTGCAAACAGCAGGGATGAGATCACAAAGATAGATACTGCATATAACACCGGTGACGGAGAAAAGACAATACGTCCTGCTCTAACTCTCACAGCTGATGAAAAGTACAGCTATAAGCAGAGCACAGGCACGTTCTATAACAGTAGCAGCAGTCATTATTTCTCGTTAGCAGACAGCGCTGTCGTATTCAGCATACCTAAGGAGGAAAGCAATACATCAGGCTATGAGATCAAGAGCAAGAGCAGCTTTGGCTGGGCTGATTATGAGCTGTATCCATTCAAGGCAGGCGATGACAGTATGCTTGTAAGCTATGGTGTAGAATATGCTGATGAGGCTGCGAATATCGGCACAGACGGATATGTTATAACAAAGATTGTGGAGGGTCTCAATTCAGATAATGAAGAGGTCAAGGTGATCACATTGTTTAACGGCACAGAACACACCTATGCTCTTAAGGAGGCTTCGCTCTGGAAGAACGAGTGGGACAAGGGTACGATAGTGCGTGTAGCTGTTAACGCTAATAATGAGATCGCTGCTATTGAGGAAGCAAAAACAAGCGGTACTATCATATCCGACTATGATTACTCAGGCAAGGGCTATATCTATGAGCGTGAGGGCAATTGGGGTTACTTTACTACCACAAAGCCGAGCGCAAATATGGATGTAAGCAATATGGTGCTTCTCCCGCTCGATAAGTTCGCGATAAGCGTATACAATAAGCGTACAGAACAGTGCTACAGCGGCACGGTAAGCGATATAACCGATTACGTGAGTGATCCGAATAATTATACTGAAATATTCATAACCATGAATTATGAAAATCCAAAGACGATGATCTGTATAGTAGATTATTGATCTGAGACCGCGCAGGGGAACAGCCCCTGCGCGGTTTGTTTTTGTGTGCAGTTTAATATTAGCTTAAGCGGCAAAAAGCACAATATCTTGGCGTGCCGCAGTATGATATATACAAAAACAATAACACATAGTTATTAAAATATATAGATTATTAATGATTTTACCATAATAACAAGTTTATTATCGTAATTTAAAAATTCACAAATTTATGTTAGAATATTCATAGTTAAGGATATGGACATTGACAGTATAGGATATGCCCGGACAGCGGGCATATCCTATGCAGTCATGTGATCAAAACTGTAATTGCTTTTAAAATATATGCCTTTGCAGATTTCAGTATCTGCCGTTTATGACACAGCTAAAAGGTGGGACAATAGCTGCTGCATGTATATATAAAAGCGAGCCCAATGCGGTGAGGTGAAGCGCAGCTCCACTCACAGCTAAAAAAGAAATATTATAAGGAGGATCATCATGAAAGGAAAAATCAAAAGGATCGTAGCCTCGGCAATGTGCGCAGTTCTCGTGATAGGTGCGGCAGCCGGCTGCGGCGAAAAGAACACAGCGGATGACGGTATAAAGCGTTATACGGTATTTATCGGCGATTCAACAAAGGAACCGTCAGCAGACAACAAAATACTCAAGAGATTCAGCGAGGAGCTTGGCTATGAGTTTGAATTTGAGTATCTTGCCGGCAACCTTGACGAAAAGCTTGGTGTTATGATCGCGGGAGGTGATTATCCTGACCTTGTAATGGGTGATACAAAGCTTATCCAGGCAGGAGCTTTAATACCTCTTGACGAGTATATCAATGAAGAGGATTATCCGAATCTTTACAGACACATTGAACCGGTAAAGAAGCGCGCTGCTTATGATGACGGGCATGTATATATATTGCCAAACTATGGTATAACATACGGCGAGCGCAGCACAGGCGGATACTACGGCCCTGCATTCTGGGTACAGAAGAGAGTTCTCGCTGACGCCGGCTATCCTGAGATCAGAACACTTGATGAGCTGTTCAAGCTTATTGAGGATTACGTTGCTGCTAATCCGACAACAGACGGCATGCAGACTATAGGTTATGAGATTCTCGCTGCTCAGGGCAGAGAATATGTTATGACATCACCTGCAGCATATCTTGCAGGTTCGCCTAACGATGGCGCAGTTATAGTTGATAAGGATACATATGAGGCTAAGATATATGCTGACAGCGATTATATGAAGACATATGTTTCTAAGGTAAGAGAGCTGAACGAAAAGGGTCTTGTAGATCCTGAAACATTCACACAGAGCCTTGACCAGTATCATGCAAAGATCGCATCGGGCAGAGTTGTAGCTTTGTTTGACCAGAGATGGAATTTCCAGACAGCTGAGGATACTCTCGGCGCTCAGGGCATGTATGACAAACAGTATGCTCCTGTTATCCCGACCTTTGACGAGACAATGGAGCCGTGGTATAAGGATAAAACAGTTGTAAACGCTCAGAACGGTTTCGGTATCTCAACAGCATGCGAAGATCCTGAGGGCCTTCTTAAGTTCCTCGACACTATCCTTTCTGAGGATTGGCAGAAGTACATCCAGTGGGGTGAAGAAGGCGTCGATTACATGGTAGACGATAACGGAATGTTCTACAGAACAGAAGATCAGAGAACACAGCAGAGCGATGAGCAGTGGCAGGCTGCAAATAAGATCGTAGCATTCCAGGGACTGCTTCCGAAGATGGAGGGCGAATATTCAGACGGAAACGGCACGGATCCGGCATATCAGCCTGATGAATTCTATGAGTCACTCGAGGATTACGACAAGGATTTCTTTGAGCACTATGGCGCTAAGACCTGGAGCGATTTCATGAATCCGATACGTGAGAATCCGCCGTATTATCCTGCATGGCAGATAGATCTTGAGGATGGCTCCGATGCTCAGTTTGCTAATCAGAAGCTGACAGATCTTCAGGTATCATATATACCTAAAATGATAATGGCGTCGTCAGATGCGGACTTTGAAAAGCTCTGGAATCAGTATGTTGACGAGATACATAACGGTGTAAATGTTCAGGCATATGAGGACAGGATCAACGAACAGATCCAGTGGCGTCTTGAAAATTGGGATTGATAAGCCTGAGTTGTTTTGAAGGGATGTGAAGTTTTGAAAACCGCAGTTAAATCTAAAAAACACCCAAAGTCTCCTGAGGAGATTAAAACAAACCGATCGTTTGTTCAGCGAATGGGACTTCAGTGGCAGCTGATATTGATGTCGATTCCGTTCCTTATCCATAGAATTATTTTCAGTTACGTACCGCTCAAGGGCTGGCTTATGGCTTTCCAGAACTATAAGCCGGCCAAGGGCTGGCTGGATCAGGAGTTTGTAGGTCTTAAGTGGTTTAAACAGCTGTTTAGCGACACAGTGTTTATAACTGATATCAGAAACACCTTTGCAATGAGCCTTATTAACCTGTCGCTCGGCTTTATTACAGCTATCGCGCTGGCGCTCTTGCTAAACGAGATCAAGAACACATTTGCTAAAAGATTTGTCCAGACAGTATCATACATGCCGCACTTCCTTTCATGGGTTATTGTTGCCGGACTTGTTCAGAATATGCTGTCTACTGACAGCGGTATCGTTAACGATCTAATTGTTAAGCTCGGAATATCCGATACAAAGATACCGTTCCTTTCAGAGCCGAAATATTTCTGGGGAATTGTCGGAGCATCAAATGTATGGAAAGAGGTTGGTTGGAATACCATCATATACCTTGCGGCGATGAGCAGTATCGACCCGTCGCTCTATGAGGCTGCCTCTATGGACGGCGCAGGCAGATTTATGAAGATGTTCCATGTAACTCTGCCCGGTATTAAAACAACGTTCATGATGCTTCTTATTATGAATATCGGTCACATTCTTGAGGCGGGCTTTGAGCTTCAGTACCTCCTCACAAACGGTCTGATCTCAAGCGTATCAGAAACGATCGATATCTATGTACTTAAATATGGTATCCAGATAGGCAACTATTCATTGGGTACTGCTGCCGGTATATTCAAGAGTGTTGTCAGCATAACGCTTGTGTTTATAGCTAATAAGCTTGCCGGCGAAGAGAACAAGCTGATATAAGGGAGCAGGTGTCAATGAAAAAGTCAAAGATAAGTAAATTAAAACATACAAGCGTTGGTGATATAATATTTGTTATCTGTAATACGCTGTTTATGATATGCGTTGTTGTAGTTACCCTTTATCCTATGCTCAATACTCTTGCAGTTTCCTTTAACGATGGTATTGATACCGTCCGCGGAGGTATCTACTTAAAGCCTCGAGTTTTTACATGGGCTAACTATCAAAGCATTTTCTCAAAAGGTAATATCATCACCGCATTTACCGTATCGGTTTCAAGAACGGTCATATCCGCTCTGCTGAACGTGGTGTTTACTTCAATGGTAGCATATACACTTACAAGGAAAGAATATGTATTCAGACGTCTTATAACAGTGGTATACGTTTTGACGATGTACTTTAACGCCGGACTTATCCCGGGATATATGCTTATAAAAGAGCTTCATCTTCTTAATACATTTGCAGTATATATCCTTCCGGGTCTTGTAAGCGCATTCGATCTTATAGTTATAAGAACATTCATGAAGACTATACCGGAGAGCCTTGTTGAGTCGGCTTCAATTGACGGCGCCGGCGATTTCAGGATATTCTGGTCTATCATGTTCCCGCTTTCAGCACCGGTACTTGCAACTATCGCACTGTTCTGTGCTGTTAACGCATGGAACTCATGGTTTGATACATTCCTGTACAACAGCTCATCGCAGAACCTCACAACTCTGCAGTACGAGATGATGAAGCTGTTGTCATCGACAATGAATCAGTCTGCCACAAATGCTGCGGCAATGGCTGCAAAGGGTGATGCTGCAACTGGCTTGCAGACTCCTGTTTCAACAAGAGCTGCAATAACCATAGTTGCATCTGTACCTATACTTGTGGTATATCCGTTCCTGCAGAAATACTTTGTAAAGGGTATGACTCTGGGCGGTGTAAAGGAATAACGGTTATTCATTGATTAATAGCCATAATGCGCATAGCGTATCAGACTGTAGATGAAATAATACAGCATATAAACGCTCCTAAATGTGATATAATAAAAGTATCACTTTTAGGAGCGTTTTTGATGTGAGCGAAAAGAGAAATGGTATTGCATTTTAGACAGATATGAGTTATAATAATAGAAAATGATAGCTGATTTTTTCGAATAACATGCGCAGAAATGTCAGAAAGCGCTGGTGATAAGTGGAAAGCAGATGCTGACTGTTCTTGTTGTTTATCGGTAGAGGGGTAAGTGAGAATGGAGAATGTGAAAATGCAAAAGCAAGAAGAGTATATCGATATTTTTCGCGGCTGTATCGTTGGCGGCGCTGCAGGTGATGCTCTCGGGTATCCGGTGGAGTTTATCAGCTGTCAGGCAATACAAAAAAGGTATGGCGATAAGGGAATTACTGAATATTCTGTTGATATAAGGTCGGGCAAGGCGCTTATTTCAGATGACACACAGATGACCTTGTTCACAGCCGCCGGTCTGCTCGTATGTAGAGCACACGGAGGGGATATGAGCCGATATGCCGCAAGTGCTTATCAGGACTGGCTCGCAACTCAGTGTATGAGCTACAGTCCAGAGTTGCGACCCGACGGTGTTTCATGGCTTCTTGACGTTCCAGAGCTGTACTCGCGCAGAGCGCCCGGCAGTACCTGTATTTCCGCGCTTGAGCAGCGCAAAAAAGGCGCTGATGAGGTCCTAAATTCAAGCAAGGGCTGCGGCGGGGTTATGCGCATCGCGCCTGTGGCGCTTGCATGCTTCGCGGAGGGCGAAAGCATCGGATTTGCTGATGAGGCTGCCGCGGAGATTGCAGCAATAACTCACGGACATCCGCTCGGGTATATTTCAGCGGCAGCTCTTACTCATATCATTTACAGAATATGCGAGGGAAAGAGTATTAGTGCTGCTGTTATGGATTCTGTTGACGCGATAGAGGCAAGATACAGCAATGACGCCGAAGAGCTTGTAAGGCTCATGTATTTTGCTGTTGAACTGGCTGAAAACGGGCAGGATGATATATCAAATATAAACGAGCTCGGCGAGGGTTGGGTAGCAGAGGAAGCTCTTGCAATTGCGGTTTACTGCGCGCTGAAATATGAAAATGATTTTTCAGGCGGCATAACTGCGGCTGTCAACCATAGCGGTGACAGCGATTCTACAGGAGCGATAACAGGAAATATTCTCGGGGCGTACATTGGATTTGACGGCATAGACGAAAAATGGAAAAATGATTTGGAGCTTTACAAGGTTATATTAGAGATAGCAGATGATCTCTGCGGCTGCTCAGATGATGAGGCTATGCGCGTAAAGTATATAGAAACGCGCCGCGTAAAGGATTTTGGAGCTTTGCCGCTGCGCGTGATACGCGGCAACATAACAAAGGTCTCAAACGCGGAAGCTATAGTGAACGCTGCGAACAACAGTTTGCTCGGGGGAGGCGGTGTTGACGGAGCTATCCATGCAGCCGCCGGACCAGGTCTGCTCAACGAGTGCCGTAAGCTGAACGGTTGTCATACGGGGGGTGCAAAGATAACCTGGGCTTATGATCTGCCGTGCAGATATGTTATACACACCGTAGGACCTATCTGGCGGGGTGGCATGTGCGGTGAGGACGAGCTGCTCGCAGAATGCTACAGAAACTCTCTCATGCTCGCAGTAGAACGAGGTATACGCACTATAGCTTTTCCATCTATAGCAACAGGAGCGTACGGATTTCCGGAGGATAGGGCGGCGCGTATCGCACTTAAAACTGCAATGAATTTCATAGACGTATATCCGGGCGTATTTGAGCTGATAGAGTGGGTGCTGTTTGAGGACAGGACTTATAGGATATACGAGACGGAATTAGACAGATTGTACAGTGAATCAGGAGTAGTAATAGAATGAAGATAATAATATCACCGGCTAAGCAGATGGTATATGAGGAGGTGCTGAGCTTTCGGGAGCTGCCCGTGTATCTGGAAAAGACAGAACGGCTTATGAGGTATCTCAAGGGGCTATCATATGACGAGCTTAAAAGCCTGCTTGCCTGCAATGATAAGATAGCTAAGCTGAATTATGACAGGTATTCTGTGATGGATCTGAAAAAAGGACTTACTCCGGCAGTTATGTCATATGATGGGATTCAGTATAAGTATATGCAGCCGCAGGTACTCAATGTTGATGGTATTGAGTATCTGGAGAAGCATTTGAGAATACTCTCAGGATTTTACGGTGTACTGCGAGCATTCGACGGCGTAACTCTCTATCGTCTTGAAATGCAGGCGAGATTTAAAACAGATTTCTGCAAAAGCCTGTATGATTTTTGGGGCGCGGATATATATAACGCTGTCAGGGACGATGTCATACTGAACTTAGCGTCGGCAGAGTATTCAAAAGCCGTGAGGCGGTTCGCAGAGCCTGGGATAAGGTTTGTTGACTGCGTGTTCGGAAGTATTGAAAACGGACGCGTAAAGGAAAAGGGTGTATATGTCAAGATGGCTCGGGGCGAGCTTGTAAGACTGATGGCTGAAAACAGGATAGAGGATATTGAGGAAATTAAAGATCTGGATATTCTGAATTTCCGCTTTGATGCGGAGTTGTCGGATAAGGACAGATTTGTGTTTATATCTTAAACAACAAGGAGGAATAATTATGCTTGAGGCAGGAGTTAAAGCGCCGGATTTTGCGCTTAACGATAAGAACGGAAAAGAGGTAAGGCTCAGCGATTTTGCGGGCAGGAGAGTGGTCGTATATTTTTATCCAAAGGACAATACGCCCGGCTGCACGCGCCAGGCGTGCGCGTTCCGTGACAGGAACAGTGAGTATGAATCACTTGGTATACCGGTGATTGGCATAAGCAAGGACAGCGAGGCATCACATACAAAATTCGCGGCAAAGCATGAGCTGCCGTTTATTCTGCTTGCCGATCCGGAGCTGAAGGCGATACAGGCGTATGACGTCTGGAAAGAGAAAAAGCTCTATGGCAAGGTATCAATGGGAGTAGTGCGCACAACCTATCTCATAGACGCGGACGGGAATATCGAAAAGGTCTGGAACAAGGTAAAACCCGACAATAATGCAGCTGAGATATTAGAGTATATAAACGGCGCGGAATAAGTAAAAGACATATATAAAACAGACTATACTTTACATTTTAAGAGTTGGGAGGTAAAAATGTTTCTATTTGCAGGTATTTTATTTATGGCTGTGGGTGCGGCGGCTTTTTTAAGCCGGAGCTGATATGGAGCATTACGGAGCAATGGAAGTCAAACTATGCTGATGAACCGTCAGAGCTGTATAAGCTAAATACGAGAATCGGAGGAACACTGATATTCCTATGCGGCGCGGCGGCGGTTGCTTGCCAGTTTGTTTTGGAATAAACAATTAATTACAGGTATTTAATAGCATTAAAAACAGAGATGATATTCGTGTAGATGATCATCTCTGTTTTTTTATATACTATTATAATATTTCGTAACAAAATGTTAAAACTAATGCGTTTTTATTGTTATTTTCGCTTAATTCAAATACAGACAGCCCTGAAACTAAAACTATCAGGACAAAATATAATCCTCATAAAGACTAATTTATATTTGTTTTGCACCAAAAATTATAAATTAGTTTATAATGTTAGTATAGCATTAATTGCTTATAAAGTCAAGCGTTTGTGTGAATTTTTAGTAATACTTCTATTATTTGCTTTGATTCACCGTCAAAATTATAGTCAGAGGAGGATGATCTACATGGCACGCAGAGGTGAAAATATTTATAAAAGAAAGGATGGACGCTATGAAGGAAGATATATAAAGCAATATGATCCTGAGGGGAAAGCAGTGTATGGGTATGTTTATGATAAAACATACATGGGTGTAAAAGAAAAGCTGAATAAAAACAGATCAGAAAAATGCAGAGTGTCTTGCGGCAGCAGCATGCTGTTATCAGAGTGGCTTACGCTATGGTTAGAAAGTGAAACAGATATTAAAGAGAGCACTCGACAGCTTTACAGACGACATTTAGCTAATCATATTATTCCTAAGCTGGGTAAAGTGCAGCTGAAAAGATTGGGAACTGAGATGATACAGGATTTTGTGGACAGCCTGGATTTATCAGCATCAACAGTAAAACTTATCTTTAACATCCTTGAGTCAGGGTTGAAATGTGCAGAGAAAAAAGAGTTGATGTCAAACATATATTCAAATGTAAAGCTGCCAAAAGTATACCGGTCACATGTTGAGATATTGACTTCAAACGAGCAGCGTAAGTTGGAAAGCGTATTATTGGATAAAAATGATATTGGTATACTTATCAGCTTGTATACCGGAATCCGCATAGGAGAGCTTTGTGCTTTGCGTTGGCAAGATGTTGATCTTGAAAATAGAGTAATTCACATTAAAGGGACTCAAATAAGATCAGATGGGAAACTAATAATAACGCCACCAAAAAGCAATGCGTCTGTAAGAATAATACCAATACCTGATTGCTTATTTAGAGCAATTATAAAACATAACAGAGATAGTGATTTTGTAATATCAAATAATGGGCATGCGGTAGATGTAAGAGTGTATCGCAGACATTTTAAGGCGCTGTTAAGGAAAGCAGGATTACCTGATATAAAATATCATGCACTGCGTCATACATTCAGTACGCGAGCTTTGGAGGTAGGTATGGACTATAAAACACTGAGCGAAATATTGGGACACGCTTCTGTATCAATAACAATGGATCTGTATGTACATTCTCTTGACGAGCATAAGAAAAAACAGATGAACAAGCTTAATCAAATCTACAATTCTCCGTCAGAATAAACCGTCAGTATAGCAGAAAAGATAGCTGTTATATGCGCACATTATATTTTGTCCTGATAGTTTTAGTTTCAGGACAGAATAGCGGCATGTGATGGAAGGAGCTGGTGATATGCGAGGAACATAGCAAAACAGCATCGGAATACAGTAATTGCAGAGATGAAAGGAGCAGTTTATGAGTAAAATTAAAAGAGGTATATTATTAAGTTCTGTAATATTATTTATATTCATTTTAGTTTTGCTATATGTGCGATTAACTGATAAAAGTGGAATTATAACTGAAAAATCAACATCAGATTCAAATATGACATTATATTCCGATGTGCAGACAGGTGACTGGTATTATGAAGATGTAAAGTATGCAAGTGAAAAAGGTTTGATGAATGGTACTGGTGATGGACTGTTTTCACCGTATGAGGAAACGACAAGAGGCATGATAGTAACGATTCTTTGGCGGTTAGATGGCGAGCAGAAAGAGTCGGGGGCATCTTTTGGCGATGTAGATGACGATGCTTATTATCATGATGCGGTTGTATGGGCAGCCGGACATGACATAGTGACCGGCTATGACGTTGATACATTTGGTCCTGATGATGCGGCTACACGTGAACAAATGATGTCTATCATTTATCGTTATGCAGAGTATAAGGGTTATGATATATCGCAAAGAGCATCTTTGGATGACTACAGCGATAGAGAGACGATCAGCGGCTATGCAGTTGAGGCTGTTCAATGGTGCTGCTTTAACGATATAATATCTGGAACATCAGAGGATCAGATCTCACCGCATGATTTTGTACAGAGATGTCAGGTTGCGGCAATACTGCATAGATTCTGTGAAAAATACATAGATGTAAGTTCGTTTGAAGATATTGAGCCAACAGAGACTCCGGCACAGGATAAAGACGAAAATGATAATAAAAATGCTGCAGGCAGCGGAGGTTCAGGAGGTTCAGGCGGTACATCGGACTCAAAGCCGATAAAAACGAGCGAGCCAGATGTATTACCGGCAGAAACGCCATCTTATACAGAGAATACAGGGGATGATGAGCCAAGCTATGATGGCCCGCTGATAACTGTGAATTCTGCTGGGGCAAAAGCGGGAGAAAATGTGCAGATCAAAGCGGAGATCAGCAGTAACCCCGGAATATTGGGGATGACATTAATTGCTTATTTTGATGAAACATATTGCACACTTGAAAAAGCTGAGTCGGGCGAAGCATTTAATGAGGTATTAGATATGACAGCCTCAGGCACGCTCAACAGCGGAGTAAAATTTATGTGGGATGGGATAGATCTGACAGATGAGCAAATAAAGGATGGCACGATACTTGTTTTGGATTTCCGCGTTGCAGACAATGCGCCTGAGGGCAAAATACCAATAACTATAAAATGCTATAATGGCGATATTGTTGACAGAAATCTTGAAACATTGTCGCTCCAAATAGTAAATGGCAGTATTCTGGTAAACAATCAATAATGAAAGGAAAAAGTTAAAATGATAAAAAGGATCAGGGTTACAATAATAACAGCGTTGATCATGGCGCTTTTGCCGCTATCGATGATCAGCACACATGCAGAAGATATAACTACCATAGGTGTGGATGAGATGATTGTAGAGGCGGGTGCGACAGTCAGTGTACCGATATGGATTAGTAATAACAGTGGAGTCTGCGGAGCAACTATCACTATAGCGTATGGAGTAGGCCTTGAGCTGACAGGGGTTGAAAAAGGTGATGCGCTTGGTTCGCTCACAATGACGAAACCCGGCAATTTCACAGCTAATCCAATAAACATAGTGTGGGATGGTCTTGAAGAAGACAATTCGGATGGAATTATGGCGGAATTAACATTTAAGGTTCCTGAAGAACCCGGGGATTATGATATTAAAATTTCATATGAAGATGGCGATATAGTAAATGGAGATCTGGAGCCGGTTGATGTAGAAGTTATGAGCGGAAAGATCACTGTTGAAAACTGGACGATGCCAGTTCAGCCGATGATAAGTGTCGGCAATGCGGAAACAAAACCGAATGAGGAGATAATTATCCCGATCAATATCACGGATAACACCGGCATTTGCGGAGCAACTATCACAATAGCGTATGGAAAAGGCCTTGAGCTGACAGGGGTTGATAAGGGTGAAGCGCTTGGTTCACTCACAATGACGAAACCCGGCAATTTCACAGCTAATCCAATAAACATAGTGTGGGATGGCCTGGAGGAAGATACATCAAATGGTGTGATGGCATTCCTGACTTTCAGGACACCCGAAGAAGCAGGGATCTATGATATCAGGATATCATACGCAGATGGAGATATTGTTGATGGCAATCTGGTGCCTGTCGATGTGAAAACAGGAAATGGACAGATAAAAGTCATATCAGACGGCGCTGAGAAAATACCGGCGGAAAATATTGGAGTATTTTATGATGATGCTGGCTATGAAAACGGCAACAATTCAGCAACAGCGTTTAGAGCGGAAATGAATGATCTGACCGGTAATATATCATTCAATATAATCACATCAACACGTGAAGAACGCACATTTGAAAATATTACAACTGTAGCAGACGCAAATATCGTACTGGGTATTATAGTTTCCGGTCTTGCAGATGCGGGCGCTGTTGGTCAGGTAATAATAAAATAACAGGGGGAAAGATCGATGAGTAAAGAATATTCATATCCTAAAATAAGTATAACGAAATTTCAAAATGAAAATCTGGTAACAGCTTCAGGAGATGCCGCAAATCCGGCATCTGCTGAAGACAAAGCCGCTGAGGCCTTGAAGAAAAGCGGAACAACATTAACTACTGTCGTGGCATGGTAACTTTGAGATCTGTGAAAGAAAGAGAGGCAGTTATGAAAAGAACAATATCAATAATATTGTCACTGGTCATGACGCTAACAGCATTTGTACCGATATCTGCGTTTGCAGAGAACGGTACAGCTGTAATATCGGTCCAGTCAGTGTCTGATTCGCCCGGTTCTATAGTAGAGGTCCCGATAACGATAGAAAACAACCCCGGAGTTTTGGGCGCAACGCTGAAATTTACATATGACAGCAGTTTGACACTGGTCGATGCGGTAGAAGGTGATGCGTTTTCTACGTTAACGATGACGAAACCGGGAAAATATGTATCTCCATGTAAGTTTGTATGGGACGGACAGGATATCTATCCTGAGGATATTAAGGACGGAACAATACTTACATTGAAATTTAAGATCGATGATGATGCTGTAAATGGCAGTGAGTACAAAGTAAGCGTATCATATGAAGATGGGGATATTGTTGACGGCGATCTTCAGCCGGTAGATGTCACTGTTGCAGGCGGAGTTATTACGGTAGTTGACTATATGCCCGGTGATCTTGACGGCAATAATAAAGTCAACTCAACAGACGTTATTCTGTTGAGAAGATTTATTGCCGGCGGTTATGAACTGAGCATTAATGAAGCAGCAGCAGATGTAAATGCAGACGATAAAGTCAACTCAACAGATGCTATTCTTATCAGACGATACATAGCCGGTGGCTATGATGTGGAGCTGAAGCCGTCAAAGCCATCAGGTTCTCAGTGTATACATGATTTGACTGCAACGGAGTATAAGGCACCGACCTGTACTGCCGATGGTAATGTGGCGTATTGGCATTGTAGCGTTTGTGATAAGTATTTTACTGATGAGAATGGAAAAGACGAGATAAGTCCGGAATATTTGACCATAAAGGCAAATGGGCATTCAATAGTGATAGATCCGGCAGTTCCTCCGACGTATGAAAGTACCGGTCTTACAGAAGGCAAGCATTGCTCTGTGTGCGGTGAGACCATAGTTGAGCAGCAGGAGATACCTATGCTTCAGAAGGAAGAATATTCAATAACTTATCACATTGATAATAATGATGAATATTTGATGTCGCTCGATATTGAAAATCCAAACCCATCTGTTTACACTAAGGAAGATGGTCTTGAGTTAGAAGACCTTATTGTTCAGGGATATGAATTTGCCGGATGGTTTACCTCGCAGACAGGCGGAACGAGGGTAACTAAGATCGAGCCTGGCGAAACTGGAAATAAAGTATTGTACGCTCACTGGGAACGGCTGAAGTATACGATCCAGTTCTCATGCGATATGGTTCCTGTGGATACTATTACCTATACAGCCGGTCAGGAGGTAGTTTTGCCGCGACCTTCATTAGACAAATATACATTTATAGGATGGTCGGATAAAAAGACAGATAAGCTGTGGGATACTATTCCGGCTGGAACTATAGGGGATATAGTGCTTTATGCAAACTGGTCAAGTAACCGAAACAGAGCTGTAGCAAAAACAAAGCTCGAGGATCCTATTATTTTGGAGGATACAGATAAAGGAATGATCCTTTTTACTTATGAATTAGGTGAAATCCAAAATGTTCCACTTTATAAAACCCTGGATCTGCAGTGCGCAAATGGTATAATTACAGAGACTGCCGTAAGCACGCAAACCTCAATAAGCAAAGAGGATGCTTCAAAGGTTGCTCAAACAGTATCAAATGCTACCACTAATTCTGCCTCATGGACTTTGTCAAGTGATTGGAACAAGAGCACTCAGGTAAGTGAGTCATATCTTGAAAAAACAGGCGAGACAAGAGAAGAAGCAGAAACAAAAGCTAAAAGCCAAAGCAACACCTACAACTGTTCTTCAACCTCAGGCGGATCAAGTAGCAGTGTGTCTACAAACAGCGGATCATTCAGATATTCAGAGAATGAGGCGCACAAGGATTATTCCCGCATTGACACACAGCAGGCTTACGAACTCACAACAGAGGACAAGTTGAGTTCGGAAGTTTCAGCAAGCATAGGCGCAGGCTATGGTCCGTTCAAAGCTGAAGTCGGTGCTACAATAGCTGCAGAAACATCTCAGAATGAGAATTACGGTACAGGCATTCAGACGACAAATACCGGCACCAACTCCTGGTCAAATAACTTAGATGTAAGCAACAATTACTCTAATACAGCTTCAAATTCAAAATCATGGAGCAGTTCGTCAGGCTATTCCAACAGCACTGAGGTAAGCACAACAAATACTGTTTCTAATATTCTGTCAAAAGAGATCGCGACACAAAAGGGATATGGAGAAACGTATTCGGAAGGCGGAGAAAACAGCGAGTCGCAGGCATTTGAAACTACTGAAAATAAGAGTGATGAATACAGCACAACTGTGACCTATCATACCGCCGACATAGAAACCAAAACAAGAACATTTACAAGCACAGGATATACCTACGGTAATTACAGAATGGTCCAGGCAGGAACGATTCATGTGTTTGGCGTTGTAGGTTACAACATTGCTGACAGAACATATTTTGTATATACCTATAACGTGTTGGATGACAAAATAGAAGAATATCTTGATTATTCCCGCGATGGCTCATTTACAGACTACGAAACGAGTATAATTCCTTTCGAGATCCCGTTTTATGTAAATGACTATGTGAACAACAAGATCGCCAAAACAGATGGTTTGAAATTCAATGCGGACACAGGTATGATAACAGACTACACTCCTACAGGCGAAAAGCCGGACAATATAGTTATAATCCCGTCATATATGTCTGTTCCTAAAAATGACGGAACTTTCCGCTCGGTTAAGGTGACAGGCATCAAAGAGGGGCTGTTTAAGGATAATACTGATATTGTAGCGGTACAGTTAGGAAAATTCATAACGGAAATTCCTGACTCAGCATTTGAGGGCTGTTCCAATTTGGAGTATATAGCAAGTCCAGGCGTCACAAAAATAGGAAACAGCGCGTTCAGCGGATGTACCTCATTGAGTGATTTTACAATACCTGTGGAAATAACCGAGCTGGGTGAAAACGCTTTTGCCAACGCTCCGAGCATTAATGTGACAGCATTAAATATTGATGTAGCTCAAGCCGCAGCCGCATCCAATGCTGAATCAATAACAATGGATATTTCACGTATCCCGCGAGAGGAATCGGCAGATATGTATTTTGAGGTTGGAGCGATCGATTCTCTGACGATTCTTGGCAGAGACAGAACATACAGTGGACTCAGCATTAAATCTGATGCTGCAGCAACAGTTATAAATGGTATCACATTTACAAATAATAAAAAAATACCGTTAGAGCTGTCATCTGAAAATGTAACGCTGGACAGAGTAACTGTAGATTGTAATGGATACGCACTTGTACTAAAGGCTGAGGAAACAAATATGCTGTTAAACGGAACAGTAAATCTTATGACGCAAAGCGAAAATGCAGTTCTGTCAAAGAACGTAAACCTTGGCGAGCTCAGCAGTGATTTTACAGGAGAACTCAACATAACCGGCAATATGCTTGTATGCGGAGCTGTAAATGACAATGGTCTGCTCAATTTTAATTCAGGTGAGATCATTTATATTACAGCTGAAGAATATGAAAATTATCTGACGTCGCACTATATCAATTTTGATTTGAGCTATGACGGCGGAACAGCTCCGGAAAGCAAGTTAGCGCCAATGTATATGCCTATAGGAGAATTGCCTGAGCCGGGAAGAGATTTCTATACCTTTGACGGCTGGTATTTGAATCCGCAGACTGTTGATGGAGAGATCGATGAGAGCCGTGGTGATGAAATAACAGCAGAGACCATCATGACTTCGCTGACTGATCTTACATTATATGCTCATTGGCTGCATAACGATGTATCAGACTGGGTACTTGCTGCTGATATGCCTGAGGATGCCGAGATAGTAGATCAGAAGTGGAAGTATATCCAAACATTATATACAGACTCGACTTCATCATCTTTGGATGGCTGGGAGAAATACGATACGACCTGGGAATGGGGACCGTGGGGCGGCTGGAGCGATTGGTCAAGAACAGACCCGGGTTCAAGCGATTCACGTGAAAAGAAATCAGAAACTCGTTCAGAATGGATCGACACAAGCTATAATCAGCATGAATACCATTACTACGCATGGACTACGCGTAGAAACTATGTTTATACAACGCAAAGCTATGCAAACAAAACCGGTACCGGAACAGCTTTGTTAAATGAAGTCTGGCTGACATATGAATTGCCATGGTATAAGTACTCTGGCGGTATGGATCATTATGGTCCTGGCCCTGAGGGCAATTATGGCACCAATATTTATTTCAAGGCGGATGGAACCGCGGGCGGATTAAGTCCTTATGAGAGAGATCGCTGGATTTCACAGGGATATACTAACTATTACACCGTCTGGAGCTACAGAGACAGAAACAAGGTTTACACATATCATTATAAAAAGAATGTAGACAAAGAATCTTCATCGTATCCGGAAGGCGATAATATCTCTGATATTCAGGAATATGTTCAGTATAGATTTAAGTAACAGATCACTATTCAATAGTGTCTGTAGATATTAAAGGAGGCTGCTGCAAAGTATTTGAGCTTTGCAGCAGCCTCCTGTTCTTTGACCTGTCTCCGGCTATATTTTCACGGCTGTTCAAAATCCCATTCAAACAGCTCGTTGGGAGTGATGTCAAAGAATATACACATTGCCTCTATGTTTTCATAGCGGATAGAGGCTGTTTTATTGTTTATCATATTGCTGTAGTTCTGGTAGCTCATACCCGGTTGCTTATACAGTGAATATTTTGACAAGCCGCGCTCCTTTAACAGTTCAATAACTCTCAGTCTTAACATGAGCAACACCTCTCTATAACCTATGTATTTATATCATTTTAATACACACGGTTTTTGAATGAGTTAATAATTTATGAACTTTATTAATAAATCATGAACAAATCCATTGATTGACGATTTGA
>CALXSS010000029.1 GCA_944391225.1 uncultured Clostridia bacterium | reverse complement strand
AAAAAAAATCGAGGCTGTTGCATTTTTTGCAACAGCCTCGCGGGGCTTTGGAAAAACAGCGCGGAACGGACGAAACGAAGGGGCGCAGCCCCCTTATTCTTTTCGCTTTATGCGATCTGCGCATTTTACTGCAGCCCCATCATAGAAATAACACTTTTTTGGTTTTATGTGTCAGAGCACAACGCCGTCTTTGAAGATAGAGATCTCCCTGTAGCCGTTCTTTTCATTATTAGTACGAGTGCCGTTCGCGACCGAAATAATGTAATCGAACAGCTCCTCTGTAAGCTCCTTGCCATTTAGGATCTCTCCCGCACTAAAATCTATCCAATGCGGTTTTCTCTCAGCCAAAGCGGAGTTTGTAGCTATCTTAACCGTAGGCACGGGCGCGCCGACAGGCGTCCCGCGTCCGGTCGAGAACAATATCATATGGCATCCTGATGCTGTAAGATTAGTTACGGCAACTATATCGTTGCCCGGACCTGTCAGCAGATTAAGTCCCTGCTTTTTAACGCCGTGACCAAGCTTCAAAACATCAACAACATCTGCGCTGCCCGATTTCTGAACGCAGCCAAGCGACTTATCCTCCAAAGTTGTTATCCCGCCCTTTTTATTTCCCGGCGAGGGGTTTTCATACACCACCTGATCATGACTTGTAAAATAATCCTTGAAATCGTTTATAAGCGATACTGTTTTTTCAAAAACCTCAGCATCAACGCATCTGTTCATAAGTATTGTTTCCGCGCCGAACATCTCAGGCACCTCTGTAAGCACGGTGCTGCCGCCTTCGCCTATGATCTTATCTGATACCCTGCCTATCAGCGGGTTTGCGGTAAGACCGGAAAAGCCGTCGCTGCCTCCGCATTTCAGCCCTATTACAAGCTCAGACACATCACATTCCTCACGCTGCGCAGACGCGGCGTACTCTGCAAGCTCGCCTATAAGACGCAAGCCCTCGCTTATCTCATCGTCAAAATCCTGAGTACTCATGAATTTGACGCGCTTTTCATCGGTTTCTCCAAGAACCGTTTTAAAAAGAGGGATATTGTTGTTTTCACAGCCCAGACCGAGCACCAGAACTCCGGCAGCGTTTGGATGCTCTACAAGTCCTTTCAATATTAGCTGAGTTGTTTTCTGGTCATCGCCAAGCTGTGAGCAGCCGAACGGATGCACAAAATTGAATATGCCGTCGCATTTGTTCCCGTAAAGCCTGTTCCCCTCTCGCGCGAGTATCTCAGACGTTTTATTCACGCAACCGACGGTATTTATTATCCATATTTCGTTTCTTATGCCAACTCTGCCGTTCGGACGTCTGTAGCCCATAAATTTGCGCGGCTCTGATTTGCTTACGCCATTGAGCTGCGGCTCATATGTATACTCAATTACTCCCGAAAGATTTGTTTTGATATTATGCGTATGAACGTGATCACCCGCTTTTATATCCTCCACAGCGTGACCGATCGGGTAACCGTATTTTATGACATTCTCGCCCTTTTTTATATCACTGAGCGCTATTTTATGCCCCTTTAGCTCGCCCTCAAGCATTACGGCAACATTATCACGTTCGTTTATTCTGATCTGTTCCATATCAGTAAACTACCTTTTCCATCGCTTTTCTTATTCCAAGCTCATCAATATCCTTTAACCTCGCCTCGACCGATGGCA
This sequence comes from uncultured Clostridia bacterium, assembly GCA_944391225.1. Classification (GTDB taxonomy): domain Bacteria; phylum Bacillota; class Clostridia; order UBA1381; family UBA1381; genus Ornithomonoglobus. Next base: position 22,656 of record CALXSS010000029.1, on the reverse strand, counting down.
AAAGATATGTCAGATCCTCGTCCCAGTAATCCTTTTTTGCCAGTATATCCGCCGTTGATGCCTTTTTCATAAACTCAATAACAGCCGGATCATCATTAGCGGCGTCTGTTCTGTAGAATGCTATTAGAGCGGCAAGTGAAAATACGAGGCACTGAGGCTCTTTTCCATTTGCTTTCATATAGCTTGTTAAGCTCGGAAGAACTCTTACCTTGAATTTTGACACTGAATTAAGAGCAATACTCAGAAGATAATGCTTTATGAACGGATTCTTAAAACGTTCTATAACATCATTAGCGAATCTGACCAGCTCCTCCTCAGGAAGATCAAGGGTAGGTATTATCTCGTCAAACAATCCTTTTTTCATGAATGAGAATACAAGCTCGTCCTCCATAGCCTCGCGAACTGTTTCAAGTCCTGCCAGATGCGCCGCAAGCACCATCATTGTATGCGCGCCGTTCAATATGCGAACCTTTCTCTTTTTATATGGTGTTACATCGTCAGTCCACAGAACGTTCATGCCGCACTTATGGAATGGTATCTCATCAGCCAGAGCCTTGTCGCCCTCAATAACCCAAAGATGGAATATCTCGGCGGTATCTATAACATTATCAAGATAGCCGAAGCTCTCCTCCATCTGCTTAGCCGTATCGCGTGGATAACCTGTTACTATCCTATCCACCAAAGTATTTGTAAAATGGTTTTCTTTTTCTATCCATTCAGCAAACTCAGCGCCATAGCCCCAGTCAGCGGCATATTTCAAAATACATTCTTTAAGGCAGTCGCCGTTTCTATCAATCAGCTCGCACGGAAGAAGGATAAAGCCTCCCAATCCCTCGTCAAATCTCTTTTTCATGAAAAGAGTAAGTCTGCCGGGGAATGTTAGTCCCGCAAAATCGTCCGCGCTCTGATCAGGCTTATACTCGATTCCCGCCTCCGTAGTGTTTGATACAATAAATCGCAGCTCCGGGTTCTTAGCACATTCAAAAAAGTCATCAGTATTCTCAAACGGATTAATACCGCGCGTAACGCATTCAACAACACGCGTTTCCTCTACTCTTTCGCCGTTCATCAAGCCGCGCAGATACAACGAGTAAAGTCCGTCCTGCTCGTTGATCATATCCACAAGGCCGTTTGCCAACGGCTGCACAAGAACCACGCCGTAGTCTCCGCCGTTTTCCTTGTTGAGCCTGTCTATCATCCAATCTACAAAGCCGCGGAGAAAATTACCCTCTCCGAACTGCAAAACGCGTTCTGTAAGAGCGCATTTTTCTTTTCTTTTTAGTCTTTCCATAATTATGCCACTAACTCCTTTCAGAAACACTCCGCGGCGTCGGCTTGCAAGGCTCACGCCGCGGATGCCTTGGATATTTTAATAGGATCTTATCAGCCGATACTAACGTTATTGCTGGCTGTTATTCTGTACGGCTCATCGGCGCCTTTTACAAACAAGCCCGAAATGCTTACATTATCTGATCCAACCAGCTCAATACCGCAGCCGTTCACAACGCTGACAGATATATCGCGCAATACAGAATCCTTGATATTAGCAAAGAATATTCCCTCGCCCTTGGTCTTTCTGACATGATACGCCATTATCGGCTTATCCTTTAGCTCCCCCTCGGTATCTGTCATCTCAACAGAATAATTAGTGAGCGAAAGCCCCTCTACCGGGCATTCAGGTATACCGTATATATACGCCGCAGATGCTCTCGCATTGACTGCGCGAACGTTTGATATGTTAATATTCCTTATAACAGGAGTATACTCCGAAATCGGATTTTTGTCAAGATTGAAAAGCGACATATCGTCCGGACTTGTTCCGCCGCACTGATAATATCCGTTTATTACAAACGGGCAAAGCACATTATCCATAAGAATATTGCTTATTATCACATCATTTATGCTTCCGCCGCGCTTGCGTCTCGTTTTTATTCTTATTCCTCTGTCTGTTCCGCTGAACACGCAATTGGTTATGGTAACGTTTTTTATCCCGCCCGACATTTCGCTGCCTATTACAACACCGCCGTGACCATTCAGCATGGTACAGTTTGTAACAACAATATTCTCGCAGGGATACTGCTTTTGCAGCTCGTCATCCTCTGTTCCGGATTTAAGAGTCAAGCAATCGTCTCCCACGTCTATAGTACAGTTGGATATATGTACATTAGAACAGCTTTCCGGATTCACCCCATCTGTATTTGGCGAATCACTTGGATTTTTGATCGAAATATCTGATATTGTAACATTAGTGCAGCAAACAGGGTGTACCGTCCACATAGCGGAATTTATTATTGTTATGCCTCTTATAAGAACGTTTTCACACAATATAGGCTGAACCGCTCGAGGACGGTGCTCATTGCCCGGATTCCCCCACCAGTTCTGACCTCTGCCGTCAATCACGCCTCTTCCTATCACGGAAACATTTTTGGCTCTCATCGCCTTGATAAGCCCTGAATGACCCTCGCGATTATAACCGGGCAGGGTGTCCTTTGTTATCATAGGATAATCCTCCGGTCTATCACTTCCAAGGATCACCGCGCCGCTGTCAAGATACAAGGTCATATTGCTTTTTAGCTCTATAGTACCCGTTACATATTCGCCGGGGGGGAAATATATCGTTCCCCCGCCCAGCTTTTCCGCTGTCTTTATCACTTTCGCGATACTTTCTGTATTATTTGTGATACCGTCGCCCCGCACTCCGAAATCACATACATTTAACGGCTTAGTTATTCTCTCCATTTTTTTATCCTCTTAATTAATTATTATACATGATCTTTAATGATCATTTGATCATTCTATACAGCACCACTGCTGTTTCAGCTCTTGTGGAGCTTTTGAGCGGAGCGAAGTTCCCCTCATCATCGCCCTCCAGATATCCTAATGCTGCCATACGCGCCACAGACGTCACGGCGTAATCAGATACCATATTCTTGTCTCCAAACGGCAGCGCATCTGCGCTGAGCTCCTCAGTATCCTCAGTGCCACTCAGGATATCAAGAGCGCGCATACACATAACCGCCATGTCTTGTCTTGTTATAGGCATGCCTGTTCCAAATTCCGTGTCGCTCACACCGTTTACTATGCCAAGCTCTGCCGCTGTCAGGATATAATCAGTATACCACTCGCCGGCAGGCGCATCGTCAAAGCTGACGCTGTGAACAGTGTCTATATCCACATTGAGCGCGAGCAGCAGCATTTTTACAAACTGTTCACGGGTCACACTGTCGTTTACGCCGAATGTTCCGTCGCCGTAGCCGTTTACAATATCCTTTGAATACAGATAATTGATCTGTTCCTTTGCCCACGGAACAATATCAAGATCAGAAAAACCTTCTGTATCGGAAGTACCCGTCTGCTGTCCCGCTGACGGCGCCGCTGTTTCTGCCGGAGGCACATATGAATTTGAGCCAACGGAAATAGCGCTGCTTCCGCCGCCTCCGCCGCCTCCGCCTGAGCCGCCCGAACCGCCTGCAGAGGCTGTGGTCTTAGGCTGAACATATACATTAAATGTTTTATATTCTATCGCGGTACCATACTGTGCAGCAGCTGTAAGAGTAACAAGGACCTGAGAATTTGTACGGTTTACCACTCCCTTTTCCGAGAAAACCGACGCATTGCTGCTCTTCCATGTTATTACGGATCCGTTTACGCTGCCCTTAGTTTCCATAGTCACGTTTCCGGTTATCTTTTCGCCCGCAGTAACGCACTTGATAGCTTCAAGGTCTGCAAGAGCCTTGGAGCTGTCAGAACCCTCGTCGCCGCTGCCGCTGCTCTTTACAAGCACCTTAAATTCCTTACGCTTTATCTCGCCGCTTATTTCAAGCTTTGCTGTGACAGTTACATATTTATCCTCTGTAACTTTACCCGGACATGCAACTATTACGGCAACATCCACGATCCCCTGATCCTTGAGCGCTTTGATCTGTTCCTCTGTATAGCCAAATGCGGCAAGCTCCTCTACCGCAATGCGCTTATTTTCAATTTTCAGCGCTGAATCATCTGATGATGTCCATGTAAAGTAGTTACCTGCCAGTCCGCCCGTGCCCTGGTATGTGAGAAGGAAGTCGTCTGTTGCGATAAACGCGTCTTTTTCCTCGTCATAAGGCAGCGAATCTATTACAAACGCGTCCCAGTACGTGTCTGTGAAATCGTCTGTCATATTCTCGACATAAATATTGTCTATAAAGTATGAGCCGCCGTCAAGACTTCTGTCCATGGTAAACTCGATTGTAGGAATAATATCCTCGGCGTTCCTGAAATCAAGTCCTGTAGCTATCTGCATACCGTCATAGTAGAAATCCCATTTATGGCTCGATGAATTTGCCACTATCGTAGCTGTCACCCATTCGCCCATAGGATGACGGTAGCCTTTTGTTCCGCCCATAAAATCAATTGAGCTTTCGTTGCTGAATATCCTGAGATATCCCGAACCGCTATAGCCAAGGCTACTGCTTTCGCCGTTGCTTAACAGGAATCGGCACATCTGCGACGCCTTTGACGTTCCAAAACCGAGATTCAGCTTTTGACCGCCTTTAATAACATATATGTCCATATCCAGCATAACTATTCCCTTTGGCGCTGTTCCGGTTGACGGATCGATAAGCTCTATCCAAAGCGGGTTATATGTTGTGCTGCCGCCGTATGCCTTATGCTCACTGTAGTAGAATGCAAAATTCTCCTCATTCGGATCTGACGCGTCAGGAGTTCCGTAGCCGTTAGTGGACATTATTCTCTTGTCAAAATTAGTTGGAATGTCCTGATCGCTATGTCCAAACGACTCAAACGCTCTTGACTCCCTGAGAGTATCCACCCTAATCCCTCTGAATTTATCGCCGTTTGCAGCAGTCACATTATCAGCTATTTCCTTGTAGTCACCTTCTGCGCTCATTCCTACATCCTGCTGAAAATCATTAAAGTATATAGGATTCCACATTCTTACCGATACGTTGAATTCCTTTGTATAAACAGCGCTGCCCTTTTTAAGAGTTGCCGTAAGCGTTACCGGAACACCGCCGCTTTCCGTGCATTCTTCCGCTTTAGGACGCGTTACCACAGCTGTGTAGCATCTGCCTATGTGAGAAACCTCTTTGATATCGATATAGTCGGTATTGCTGCTTTCCCATGTAATTACCGAGCCGTTCTCGCCGCTCTTATCCAGCTCAAAATCAAAGTATGCCGCCGTCTGGCTTACTGACTTGAGAGTGAGCTTTTCAGCGTCCGCTCGTACTGATTTTTCATCATCAGATAATGGTTCATCTGTCGGAGCGGCTGAGGGCGTCGCGGTCGGCGTCGCTGCCGGAGACGCGGTCGGTGTTGCTGCCGGCGTCGCAGTCGGGTTTTCTGTCGAAGTCTCAGATGGTATAAACACTACCTTTGAGAACTGCGCCTTTGACGTTGTGAATATATAATATGTTTTTCCCTTTTCGACCGTCGTTTCAAGGATCACATTCGTTTTTTCTTCCGGCGCGCTGTATGCCGACGCGTTTTCCTCTGAAAGCTCGTCCTTGCCTGCCTCCATTATATATGCAGTCTTGCCCTGATTTACGCCGAATATATACGCTTTAAGGGTTCCGTTCGCATACGCTGCAAACTTAAGTGCAGATGTCGTTGCTGCTCCGTCTGACCATTTTGTATCTGATTCTCCGGCTAAATATGAATATGTCAAGGTCTCGCTTCCGTCCTTTTCGATATACTTATCGCCGTTTCTCTCTGTATATTTTGTCAATGCTCCCACAGCGGCAAGTCCTTTCATCAGCTCCTGACCATCTTCAGCTGCCGCGGCAGGTGTCCAGATGATCTCCTCCCCTGATGGCTTTGCTGTCGGAGCCGCGGTCGGCGTCGCTGTCGGAGCTGCCGTTGGCGTCGCGGTCGGCGTCGCGGTCGGTGTTGCTGTCGGCGTTGCCGTTGGCGTCGCTGTCGGCGTTGCTGTCGGAGCTGCCGTTGGCGTTGCTGTCGGCGTCGCGGTCGGGTTTTCTGTCGAAGTCTCAGATGGTATAAACACTACCTTTGAGAACTGCGCCTTTGACGTTGTGAATATATAATATGTTTTTCCCTTTTCGACCGTCGTTTCAAGGATCACATTCGTTTTTTCTTCCGGCGCGCTGTATGCCGACGCGTTTTCCTCTGAAAGCTCGTCCTTGCCTGCCTCCATTATATATGCAGTCTTGCCCTGATTTACGCCGAATATATACGCTTTAAGGGTTCCGTTCGCATACGCTGCAAACTTAAGTGCAGATGTCGTTGCTGCTCCGTCTGACCATTTTGTATCTGATTCTCCGGCTAAATATGAATATGTCAAGGTCTCGCTTCCGTCCTTTTCGATATACTTATCGCCGTTTCTCTCTGTATATTTTGTCAATGCTCCCACAGCGGCAAGTCCTTTCATCAGCTCCTGACCATCTTCAGCTGCCGCGGCAGGCGTCCAGATGATCTCTTCTCCGGATGGATCTGCTGTCGGAGATTCCGTTACTTCTTCTGTAGGAGATTCCGTTACTTCCTCTGTCGGAGATTCCGTTACTTCCTCTGTCGGAGATTCCGTTACTTCCTCTGTCGGAGCTTCTCCCGGTATAAATACTGCCTTTGCAAACTGCGCCTTTGATGTGGTAAATATATAATACGTCTTGCCATTTTCCACATCTGCTTCAAGAACAGTGTTTGTCTTTACCTCAGGAGCCGAATACGCGGCAGCGTTTTCCTCTGAAAGCTCGTCCTTTCCCGCCTCCATTATATACGCTGTCTTGCCGAAGTTTACTCCGAATATATATACCTTTAAAGTTCCAGCCGCATAGGCTTCAAACTTCAAAGCCGAGGTAGTTGCCGCTCCATTCTCCCATTTTGTGTCGCTTTCACCTGAGAGATATGTGCTTGTAACTGTCTCGCTTCCATCAGTCTCGACAAATTTGTCTTTTCTTCCGTCGGTGAATTTTGTGAGATCTCCGACAGCATACAGTCCCTGCATCAGCTCCTGTCCGTCCGAAACTGCCGATGACGGTGTCCACTCAGCAGCAGGCGCGTCGGCAAATGCCGCAAACGGGATCGCATATGCGATCCACATTGCCATTGCCAAAAGAAAGCTTATATATTTTCTGTTTATCCTATTCATTTCCGCCTCCGTATCAGTTGTTCTGATATACCATCACTTCATTTTTCTCGCCCATCTTCTTTGAGCGCACGAACACTACATCAGACTTGAGAACGTCCTCTGTATCGCCTACAGATACCTCTTTCCTCTTGACATCGTATACATATATAGAGGACTTAAGCAGGTTCATAGGACGATAATAATCTATTATCTGTATCGGACTGCTGCTGCTTTCATACATTGATCTGTCTCTCTGGTTAAGACCGAGGACTACCATGTAATCCATATAACGCATCTGAACATCGCCATAAGCAATATAAAGATCATCATAGAAATCCTGCTTTGTTACCGAGCCCGTCTGGCTCCAATCCTCATAGAAGTTGTTCGCATCATTATATGTAAGCTCGCCGTCAGATGTATATATAGCCTTGAAATTATTATATACCATTCTGTAAGCCGATACCTCGCCGTTATTTCCTATAGAATATTGTATTGCATCGCCAGGATTCAAATTCTCATAACCTGTGTCGAAATCCTCGTTTCCAACATAGTTCATCCAGCCGTCCTCATATGTTACAGATGTGCTGTCCTCGCCGAAATCGATAGTTACGGGCTTTCCATCCTCAAAGCCCTCTACTCTGCAAACTATTTCTCCGTCAGCATTGACCGCCTCTGTTTTCTTATTCACAAAGAACAGACTGTTGCCCATCGACACACTGTCGCTTATATCCTCAACTATAAGCAGCGCGCCCGCTCTGCCCTGCGCGTCAACATCATAGCAGGTAACATCTGCATATGTTCTGTTGTCAAGCTCGGACATGCTCAATATCTTATAATCAGACTTATTGTTTCTGTCAAATCTCGGCATGGAAAAGATCAATGTGTTATCGGTTATAAATGACATACCCATAACGCCGTCGGTATATCTTACCGAGCTTTTATTCCAGTTCTTTACAAACTCTGTTTCGTTTACATAATTAAGATTTGTGCTCGCATCATACGGGCGGTTAACGCTTGTGATCATGCCGCTGTCGTTTGTCTTATACGTTACTATCTGTGATTTTGTCACGAGAGACGGTATCTTGTCAAACGATACCTTTGAACCGTTTACGCTCACATTTGACGCGCACTGCAAGGTCACAACTTCTCCGTTGCCTGTAAACATCTTAAGGAACGCCTGCTCAGGACCTTCGTCGATATAGCTGTTCAATACATACGCATAATTATTTGTATTCTTTGCAGATGCGTCTACAAGCCCTAAAAACGCGCCGTCGGCTGTAAGCGCAAACGTTCCCTCAAGCCCTAAGCTGTACTGGCTTTTAAAATAGCTTGAAATAGGATATTCCGTGCCGTTTATCGTTATATCATGTCCCCATGATACTGACTCTATCTTTCCTGATACAGTATTTCTTGAAACATACAGCTTTGTAATCTCATTATCAAGACTTCTTGACATGGAAACAGCATCGTTTGGCATAAGCTCATTAAAGCTTATCTGCTTTCCGTCAAGATATATCTCATAATCCATATCGTCGGCTGCTATTGTTACGATCGATGCCAAATAAGGAACATCATCTTCCTTAGCAGATCCGTTTTTCAGATAAAGTCTGCCGCTGTTTTTATCAACTCTCTCCACAAGCATATGCTTATATTCGTTTACTATTATGACGTTAGCTTTTCCTGTAGAATCGTTTGCGATAAACTTTATCTCGCCCTCAGGAATATTCAACACCTCGTCAAGTTTTGTATACTGAGAATAGAATTTACCGTTATACAGCAGAGCGGGAGATGATGATACTTTAATAGTTCTTTCCTTTGAACCGTCATCATAAGTCACCGTATTTCCCTGCACCTCAAGGTCACGCGCGTTTACAACAGTTACCGTATTTGCACTGCCGTTTTCAGTGAACGCTATTATTTCCTTTTCCGCACCCGGCTCGTTGCGATAAAATACGCGCAGATTATAGCCTATATAATCCGCAATATTTGTTGTCCCCGCATTGTATATCTCGCCGTTGATCTCAACATTGTTATCTCCGAGCGACTTACCCGCACCAAGATATTCATTTCCTGCTCCGGCAACAACGCCCTTTACCTCATACAGGTCAAGGTTTTTCTCAATAAACGTCTTGTCTGACTTCTTATACTCATTGTTGATGAACTCCATAGGATACATAAACATAGCATTGTAAAGAAGCATTGATGCGCTGCTCTTTGTCAAAACCGTATTTGTCATAAGCGACACGCCTGTATTGAGCTTATTCTCCGTGGCGACCTTTAAATATCCGCCGGGGTATCCGCCGTTATACTCCGCAAGCTGAGCATACCCCAAAGCATTAAGCAGGATCCTTACCGCGTTTGCATATGTTTCTTCATCATTGGGGTTATATTCAGCGCCTGACTTAGGTATAACGCCTATTGACACAAGAAACTCCACCGCCGCTCCTTCCTCCGTACTGATATCAACATCTTTAAAATAGCCTGTTCCTGATGATGTCTGTATATTCTGACCGAGCATTCTTGCAACCGCCAAAGCGAACTCGCCGCGCTTTATATGATTGCTGCTGCCAAATTCAGTATCGCTTACAGACTTCATTAATCCCATGCCTGTAACAAGTGAAACAGCTGTGCTCTCTCTATCCGTCTTGACATCCTCGTATGCCAGAGCGCCCGCGGCGCTCATGGTCATACATAATGCGAGGAGAACGGAACAAATTCTCTTTATCATATTACCCTCCAGTATCATTCCTTGTCCCACTGAGTTTTCAGTGTTTCATACAGTATTTTTGCTGCCGATGCCCTGTTCGCAAATCCCGTTGGGTCAAACAGACCATCGCCTATTCCGTCTACAATACCTGCCTTGTACAATGTGATTATATGCTCCTTGGCATAATCGGCGATCTCATTCTCGTCCGCGAACGGTTCATATTCCTTGATCTGCGGCAGATCAAGGCTCAGCTTTTCAAGCAGTCTGACTATCATTGCAGCCATATCCTGTCGTGTTACACGGTCGTTTGCGCCGAAATACTTATCGTCATATCCGTTTACAATACCCATAGAATATGCCATAGCTACTGCCGGATAATACCATGCACCGTCCGGCACATCCTCAAAGCTGCAAACAGCGTCCTTTCCAATAAGCTCGAATCCGCGCATTAGCAGCGTTATAAACTCCGCTCTTGTTATTTCGCGCTGCGGCTCAAACAGCTCCTCCGTTATTCCAAAAACTATCTCGCGTTCCCGCAGAGCATAAACCGATTCTTCTGCCCATTCAAAGCCTGCCATATCCTTAAAGCTTGCTACAGGCTCATTTGTGGATTCCGGCTCAGGCGCTGCGCTCTCTGACGGCGCCGGAGTCTCGCTTGATTCCGGCTCCTCGCTCGCTGACGGCTTCACGGCTCCGCCGCCGCCACCGCCGCCTCCTCCGACTGACGGTCTTAAGCCTGAGCTGCCCTCGTTTACCGTCTCTGTCGGCTTAGGAGTATTTTCAGGATCTATTACCGGCTCTTCCCAGCCGCTGTAGGCATACATATATTCTACATATACATCTTCCGTTCCTGCAAGACGCGAGCTAAGCTGCCATCTTGCGATACTCGTTGATGTTGATGAATCAGAATATTCAAGATCCTTTCCAATAAGCGAATCATTTATATACAGCGAGCATGTGCCTGTATCGCCATCCATAAGCAGCTTGATATCATACCATGTGTCATCAGTATATCTGAATACAGAATCACCGCCGTTATATATTATCTCATTTTTTGTGAACTGCAGTGTCACCATATTTCCGAATGACGTTGCCTCTGACGAGCTTGACTGGTCTACAGATGCTTCCGTATCCCCCATATCCGCGCTGTCCTGCTGTATATAGAATCTGAACTCAGGCGACTGGTTCATCGGATCAAGCTCCTCGTCATGGATCAGTATCTTGGCTCTTATTGTTGATCTGCCGCTAAGCGGTGTGCTGAACTTCTTGGCATATGTAAAGCCGTGCTCATGACTATCGTCGCGCAGCATGAGCATTGTATCGCCGCTCTCATAGCTTGACGGAATGGGAATACCGCCCAGCGTATATATATACCAGTCTCTGACGTCGCCGTATATCGTTGTAAACTTAGACGTCTCTCCGTCTTTTATATCAAGAGCTTTGAACTCAAGCGGATAATTTTCGTTTATTACGAAAATAGTCGGCTCTACGGCTATGGTACTGAAATCAACATCATATTCCGGATGATACTCTATTATTTCATCACCGTCGACCTCGATAGTCTTAACGCTGTAAACCTCATTTCCGTCCTTGTCATATACGCCTTCCTCAAGCTCTGCCTGCTTTGCGTTATATACTGCCGGCTCGCTCACCGATCCGTCAGCGCCTACCGCTCTAAGCTCAATGTAATACTCTGTATTGTTGTTGAGCCCCGTAATGCTGTACTGTGTAGTGGTCGAGGGCAGCTTGACTTCCTTTGCATTTTCCATTGACTTGTTTTCAGAATACTTCAACAGATAATAATTTATATTAGTATCATATTCATTATTTCCTATAAATGTAAGTCTGTGAGCAGTCTTTGAAAAATTCGGTTTCTCAAACGAGATCTGTTCATAGGATTTATTTGCCGAGGCAGGTTCAAACGTCAATGAGATCTGCTTATTAAACGGCGTGTATTTTGTTATCCTTGGCGCTCCCGGAGTTCCGTTTGGCTTTGCAGCTGTTGTAAATATATATGTTTCATCACTCAGCTTCTCAACGCCTGTATCGGAATATGTCTTTATCTTATATGAATATGTTGTATTCTCTTTCAGTCCGCCCTCAGCGTCTTTCGGATCGTCAGTGCCCGTTATTATAGCTGAGAAGTATGTGTCAAAATCATCTATGGATGAATATGCGGAATAATCGTCATAGTTGTACGACTTGTTGAGGCTTACCTCCTTAGCCGAAGCCATATCAAAATTCTCGCCCTCGCAGTAGTAGACCTTTGCCTTTGCGCGTCTTACTGTATTGAACAGTATCTCATGGCTCTTGTAGGTATTATACTTTGACGAGCCATCACGCACATTTTCAGCATCTATCGGCGCTGTTTCAAGATTATTCTCACTCTCCACATCACCCGCGCAATAGTCGTTTATATAATATTCAAGATTTGTATAGCCCCTGTCTTCAAAATCAAGTCTGCTTATGTCCTTGCCCGGCGAATAATCCGGATGCTTATTCCAGCCCATGAGCTTTACAAAGAAATCAGGTATACCATCGCCATTGGAATCGAAATCTCCGTCGCGGTAAACGGTAGGCAGCTGAGGCCAATCGTCGGCGGTCCATTCGGTATCCACCATTCCTGTGTCAATATTTCCATCTTCACCGGCGTTTTCCGTATGATTATAGTTTCCGGCGCCGTCGCCCCAATCGGCATATTTAAGAACAATTCCGCCCGGCCAGTGCATGCCGTCAGTTTCGCTTGAATCGGCGTCGCTCACATATGGATCGGGCTTTTCAAGCAGAACATTGCTTATATCATAAAGGTCAAACGCATCATATATGCCGTCCTCGTCAGTATAATCCCTTAAAACAAGACGATACTTGTTGTTTCCGTCTTTGTCTATTGCATAAAGAGTATCGAGGTGATTGTCGCACGATACAAACTTATATCTCTCCACAAGTGTATACTTTTGATCGTCTGTCACAGTCTGTCCGTTTACATCATAAACTGTCGAGCCTTTTTCGTCCTTATATACTGAATGAGTTTCGACCTCAAGACCATATGCCATATCGCCTTCATACGACTCGTCAAGCTTTATTCCGTATGTCTGAGACGCCTTGCTGTAGTCTGAAAGTATCTGTAGTCTTGTTCTTCCCTCTGCAAGATAGCGGTTATCCAGTATGCCGCGAACAGGCGCCTTTGCTCCGGCATTTGAAAGCACATATTTTGCCGCTTCCTCAGTAGAATATGTAGTCATATCAGGCGCTGCAAACGGATAGTTCACAAGCGTATTTCCTTTTTTGGAAACAGCGCTGGCATCGTATTCATCAAGACTGACATCTGACGGCAGTATCATATCATACCACTCAGATTTTGTATTTGAATAGCCTGACGGCGAGAATGCGTAAAGCTCCTTCTTGACCTGGTCTATGTCGCTTTGCGAAAGATCGCCTACCCACAGCGCGCCGTCAACTATTGTATCTGAGTTATTAAGCGGGCGAGCCGATTTTGTATTATCGTAGTTATTGACGGTATATGTGAGCATGCCGCCGGAATATGTTCTGCCCTGGAAATACTTAAACGAGCCGCCGTCAGTCGTATTGCTTGTTGAACCGCCCGGAGCTGTGTTTCCTTTAAGCACCATGTTATTTACAACATTATATTTTGTATTCGCTCCCATCCACTCATAGTTGCATATATCAAAAGTGTACTTTGAGTTGAACACGATATTGTTTCTTATATCAATATATTCGTTGTCGCAAATACGCGGCGCGCGCTGTCCGCAGTCGGCTATATAATTGCCATAGAATGAACCGTATTTCGGTCCGAATATTCCCGCATAGTTATGCTTGCCCTTTTCGTGCGGTGTGTTCCAGTAAAGTCCCTTTGAAACCATACAGTTAGACATGGTGATCTCCTGACCGTATACGCGGAATCCCATATCTACTCCCCAGCACATTGAAAGATGATCCAACACTATTCTTCTGTTTGCGCCCTGCGCGCTCAGCGGGTCTGACTGATATGTATCGCCTGCCTTGCGGACGTTTCCTATCCTTATGCTTATATGTCTTATGATAACGTCATGAACATTTGAAACGTTAAGTCCGTAGCCTTTCAGCTGTATCCCCTCGCCAGGAGCGGTCTGTCCCGCTACAGTAACGTTGGAGCCTTCCTCGCCCTTAAGCGAAAGCGCTCTTCCAAGCGGAGTCAGATCTATGGTTCCGCCTACGTCAAATACTATTGTTCGCGCGCCGCTTTTTTCCTCAAGCGCTTCTTTTAGCGTACCCGGTCCCTCTGCCCCGAGCGACGTAACATGCACAACATAGCCTCCTGCTCCGCCGCGCGTCTGAGTTCCATAGCCCTGAGCGCCCGGGAAAGCCTTTACTGTAGAGGACTGTCTTATCTGAACGTTATATACCTTTGTGACCTTTTCGCTGCCCGCCGTGATCTCCGCTGTCAGAGTGACGTTGTGTGAGCCGCTGTCCGGATTCTGCAATACAACGCCGCTGTCGGTTATCCACGCCGTATCACCCGACGTCCATTTGATGCCGGCGGCATTTGTGCCGTCATTAAGCGTTATCTCCGTTGGCAGATATACGTTTGATGTTACTATCTTGTCCGTTTCCTCGCTGAAACCAAGCTCAGAAAGCTGCATGACCGCATATTCCGCTTTTTCCTTATCCGTTACCGGAACGTCGTTTTTAAGCAAGGTCACAGGGAACTCTCTGCTTGCAGTACCGCTTCCGACAGTGACTGTCGCTTTGATCTTTACCGTTTTATTTTCGGAATTGAACGGCGGTCTTATTATATGTGCATTACCTCCATCGATCGTAATGCTGTCATCATCAGACGACCATGCAACGTTTCCTGTTATTTCTCCATCCTGGCTGCTGCCCGTGAGCGGGAGAGTAAAATCGCCGCTTACAGCAGAAAGGTCTGTAGAATCAATAATAAGATTATCCGCCACGCGCTTTGCTTTCTGTTCATCAGAAAGCTCGCCGCCCTGTTCGACCTTAACAGTGAGCTGATGATCTTCAGCCGAATCAAGGCTTATATCCTCTATTTCATATCCCTCAAATCCGGTGTAGGTAAGATGCGCTGTAAGCGTCACCGTCTTTTCAGTGTCGTGATGAGCTACAGCAGCGTATCCATCGCTCATATTGTTTACATCAATAACAGCATTATCGCTTGACGTCCATACAACATCAGCGCCTCCGAATTTACGCGGAAGATATATCGTTTCCTCACCGTTGAGCACCGTTTCCGGAACGCCCGCCTCGTCGGCGAATATACTGTCAAGATATTCAAGCTCCGAGTTTATGTCAACAACAGCAATATCATCGACATATGTTGCCGTACCCGCTGAATTGCCATCAAAATTCATTCTGAATTTTGTAGGATTTTTCGCCTTTGCATCATTCGGAACGCATGTGATGTCATTTACCTTTACGCCGTCAAGATAGTATTCGGTAAGCTCTATCTCGTTATCAGAGTTAACGCTTGAGACCATAACTATCTTATGCCATTCTGTGCCATATGAACTGTCTTTTATATCGGTGTCCTTAGGACCGGCAGAGCCATCGCCCTTGCCGAATCCGAGCTTGCCCTTGCTCATCCTGAAGCTGCCCGCTATATTTGAGGCTGAATCGCCACCGGCAAAAGCATAGGTTATCTGCTCGTTTGACGGATCATTTTTCGCCGAAGCAGCAGAAAAAGAGGTAACCACCTTATGACCTGCCGACTGTCCCCAGCTCCATGTACCTATTGTTACCTTTTCCTTAGACTGATTTCCGTCTGCTCCTTCTGTTTTTGAAAGCATCAGCACTTTTCCGTCCTTACCGACCGCCGAGCCGTCAACTATCTGGAAACTGAACGCGCCGGCAGCCTCAGACTTCACACTGACGCCCGAGTAATCGCCTAACTCCTTATCCTCGAAGCTCTCGTACATAAGCCTGCCGCTTCCGCTTTCACTCAATGTTATCTCCGTTTCCTCAGCCAGCGTCGGAACAGCCGCCGCAAGCATTGATGTTGAAATAATCACCGATAATGCACGGATAATTTTATTATTCATTCCACACAACCTCCGATTCTTTGTTGATTAAGACACGGGGCTGTAGCAAAATGCGCAGTGCGCCTTCGGGCAAGGGGGCTGCGCCCCTTTGTCCGTTCTGCACTATTTTTCTAAAGCCCCAAGGCTGCTGCAAACTCGTTGAGCTTGCAGCAGCCTCTGCTCCTTTATTCTGAGAACTGTACAAAAATCCGTTATCAGCCTTCCTCTGCGATCTCTGCCTGAGTTCTCTCGTAAACGGTTGTCTGAAGCTCTACGAACTCATCAAGTCCCATCTTTTTAAGGTCGTTTATATATGTTTCCCAATCCGCGTCATTGTTCGGATCGCTCTCACCCATAAAGAATCTCGCCATGTACTCGTCTCTCTTTGAGTTAAGAGCAGTTTCAAGGTCTGTATATCTCTTTTCCTCATCTGCAGTATATCTCATCGGGAATTCATCAAAGTAATAGTAATTATCATTTGCCATATACGCATTATAAAGCTCGTCTATCTCGTTTCCGCGTATCTCCTGGAACATCTTTGGATGCTTGATAAAAGTATATGTAAGAGTACCGAATTCAGCGTTTATCTTCTTGCCGTTCGGATTTGTCTTTTCATGATACCATCCATCAGCCACCTCAGGCTGTCCGTCTACCAGGTTATAGCTCTCGCCCTCTACGCCGTATGTAGTATAGAGCTGACCCTCGTCTGTTGCGCACCAGTCATAATATTTTAGCACAGCGTCGAATCTTTCCTGATCCTCGCCAAGCTCCGCGCTGAACGCCGGTCCCCAGTTTGAATATGAAGGATCCTTCTTATAAATAGTTCCCTTTTCAGGATAAGCCGTTACCATGCTCGACGCCCACTCCCATTCAGCGCCGGTATTGCCGTTTACATTGGTTTTGCTGTTGAACGTGTCTGTGTTATATACATAGTTATATGTGATAAACGCGTTATTCTGCGCAAGACGAGTATAGAAGTTATCCTTTTCTATTGAAAGGATCTCTTTGTCTATAAGTCCTTCCTTATACAGCTGATTAACGAACTTATACATTTCTCTCGCGTTATCTGTTGCCAAAGCATACGGAACAAATTCATTTGTTACAGGATCTATACATGAGTGTGTCTGGAGGATAAGCTCCGGCATCCAGAACATCTGGAAAAAGCCTGTGAGCGAGCTCTTTTTCTGACCGTTCGATGAGATGATTATGCTGTCTGGATATTTTTCCTTGATCTTTCTGCACGCCTCTAAAAATTCATCAGAAGTTTTCGGGAACTCTATGCCAAGCGCGTCAAAAACGTCTTTTCTGTAAAGCCAGCACATCTGTACCTTCTCCTGACGGACTGTCGGAAGGTAATAAAGATTACCGTCTGAATTAGACGCGAGCGAAACGACCTTTTCAAGCTCATCTCCCCACAGAGCGCACCAGTTAGGGAGCTTTGTATAGTCTATCGGTGCGAGATAGCCCTCTGCTGCCCACGCCTTATAGTTTGTCTCCTTTCCGCCTACTGTAATATCCGGCGAGCTTCCAGTTGCAAAATATGTATTCGTTTTTGTTTCCCAGTCTGTTCTCGGGATCCTGTCGTAGATAAACTTTATTCCAAATTTATCCTTGATAAAATTATTGAACTCTGTATCCTCTGTAGCAGGATACTCGTTGTCGTCCTGAGTATACATATTGAACGTATACGTGTAGATTGTTTTTCCATCCTCCTCTATCCTTGTGCTATCCTTCTGTCCGCAGGACGCAAGAGCCGGCACAGCCATAGCAGCTGCAAGCATCAGTGTTATTGCCCTTTTTAGTTTCATTACAATACTCCTTTCACATAATACCATTGACAGCAACAGAATATCGCTGTCACATCAAACCGCTTTGGGTCTCCCCAATACTTTATTTTGCAGATTAGTAATTCTGCTGTTTATATATAATCAGCTAACGCTGATGTTTAAAAAGCCCGGCACGGCTTTTATAACCAAATCCAAAATAATCTATTTTCTATAAACGGTGATCCGGCGGGACGGCGCCTTCACCGCCCGCGCATGATACCGTTAAACAGCCTGCCGCGCTGCAAAACAGCACGGCTTGTATACAGCGCTGACCTATTGCCAGCAAAACACGAAAGAGATCAACCCTTTACCGAACCTACCATTACGCCCTTTACAAAATACTTCTGTATGAACGGATATACCGCAAGCATAGGAAGTATTGAAAGGAAAAGTGTTGCATATTTCAGACTGACTGAATTTGTTGTCTGAGATGTCATCATAGACGTATCACCCATAGCTGCAAGCTCGGCAGCCATCTGGTTCTGCATGATTATCTGTCTGATAATAAACTGGAGTGGATACTTGTCCGCAGTCTGCAAATAGAGCATCGCGTTGAACCATGAGTTCCACATATAAACACCATAGAACAGACCTACCGTAGCCAAAGCCGCCTTTGAAAGCGGGAGCATTACCTTCCAGAATATAACGATCTCGTTAGCGCCGTCAATAAACGCCGCTTCTTCAAGATCAATCGGGATCCCCTCAAAGAATGAGCGCATTACAACAAGATTATAAGTTGAAATTGCTGATGGCAGTATGAGCGCCCACATGCTGTCCATCAATCCCAGTCCTTTTACTACCAAGTAGTTTGGGATGATACCCGCGTTAAAGAACATTGTGAATATAACAAGCTTTGAGAAAAAGCCTTTGAATGCAACTCTGTCCTTTGAACGCGATAGCGGATATGCCATTGTTGTTGTCATAAGCAGCGATACTGCTGTATATACTACTGTGTATATCACCGAGTTGATAAATGAACGCGGTATAGTTCCAGCCTCGAGTATTACTTTATACGCCTCAAGATTAAACTCTACCGGCAGGAAAACAACTCTGCCGCTTTCATACGCTGTTGTGCTTGAAACCGATACTGAAAAAATGTATATGATCGGATACAGTGTTATAATCATCAGGATAATGAGCGATACATAAATAATAACGTCAAGGATCTTAGATGAAATCGAATTATCTTTAATCATTATTTACTCCCCCTTTTACCACAAGCTTGTATCGGTCAATTTCTTTGACGTCCAGTTCGCTATAAGCACGAGCAGCACGTTTATACCGGAGTTGAACAGACCTATTGCAGCGGAATAGTCAAATTCGCCCTTGCCTATACCAAGATTATAGATATATGTACTTAAGATCTGTGATTTTGGATATGTTACCTCTCTCTGAAGAAGCAGCGCCTTATCCGAGCCAAGCGACATTATCTTGCCGACCTGCATAACAAGAAGAATAACTATTGTCGGTTTTATCATCTGCACCGAAATATACCACATCTTCTGTATTCTTGACGCGCCGTCGATAGTGGCAGCCTCGTAAAGCTCCTGATCTACTCCTGAGAGAGCCGCGATATAAACAATTGCGCTCCATCCTATGCCCTGCCATACGTCAGAAGCAATGTAAATGGTACGGAACCATTCGGTCTTATCCAGGAAAGATATACCCTGCTTTATAAGACCCGCCTTAAGCAGCATCTGGTTTATGATACCTTCATTAAGATAGCTGCCGGCATCAGCTGATGTTCCCTGTGAAGAAAGGAACAAGGTGAGCATACCTGCAACCGCTGCGACCGACACAAAGTGCGGCAGATACGATACAGTCTGAACTACCTTCTTGAACTTAACCGAGCGCAGCTCGTTTATGAACAGCGCAAGTATTATCGACAGCGGGAACAGCCACACAATGTTAAGCAAGCTGAGCGCTATCGTGTTCCAGACGTATTTCCATACATCCGGCGTGTTCAGAAACCTTACAAAATGCCCGAATCCGAAATGATCCGCCCACGGACTTCCCAGAACACCGAGCCTTGAGCTGTACTCCTTGAAAGCAATAAGCAATCCGCCGATAGGAACATAATGGAATATGATGAAATACGCCAGACCGGGCACCATCAGCAATAGCAAAAATTTACCCTTTTTAGCTTTGTGAAGTTCGCCCTTGAACCTTTCGGCAACGCTCTTTTTAGGAGTTCCGTCTGCTCTGATTTTCTTATGGTTTGAACTCATCGGTTCACCCTCCTTTTGTTTTTATATATATATTTTACAGTATGTCGTCTTGAAAATCAAGACAATTTAACCATATTGCACTAAGTTCACAAAAATCCTGTTACCACGAAAAATTTAACAGTTTTTTTGTCCTCAAACGTTCGGAGTAACGCTCACCGATACAGTTTTTATGCCGTATATATCTACTCCTTTTATGCCGCTAAGCACAATATTGCCCGCCGCGCCGGTGTAGGATACCGTCTTAACTGCCGGTTCAAGGAAATTTATTTCCTGTGAGCTGCTGTCAGGAGCGGTAAAGAGCAGCGGTCTTTCCTCGCTGCTGTTTGCTGAGCACGCGTAGATAGTTACCTCTGTATCGCCCGGCACAGGTATCGTGATCGTCTTTGCTGATTTATCAAGACGCACCGCGCCGTTGAACTTTATTCCTCCTATGGTTTTTGATTTTGACGGGTCAACCGATGCACCCTCGATCGTAATACCCGAATAGCTTTCATCATTATCGAAGGTGTACATATTTTCAACTCTGCTTATCTTATATTCGCCCTCTGTTGCATTTATTGAAACATTGTCTATATAATATGTTCCCATCATGCCCGATACAGGCTCGAAATAAACAGCGTTTGTTACTATTGTCTTTTTCTCTGTGTTCTGCTGTATCCTGAACATGCTGTCAGTCGGTATCAGCACGTCTGTGAGCACAGCCTCACCGTCGGGTGATGTTATGTTCACCTTGCAAAGCTCCTGCTTGGCGTCAGGATCAATGAAAGCCGTCATCCTGACATTATAGAAGCCATTACTTGCCCATTCGCCTAAAACATCTCCATTCGCGTCACATATGGTCTTATCGCCTGAGAATACAAGCTTATACGCCGTGCTTGGATCTCCGGTCTGCAAATACATATTCATTCCCGGAGTTTCACCCGTGAGCATTATATCTGCCGACACCTCCGGCATATATTCTTCTCTCATTGAGTATTCGCGGAATATATATCTTTCTGATGTGTATTCGTCGTCCGTTGCTATAACCATTTTGCCGGTATCGTTACCGCCTACTGTCTCAGTTGACCACGACGGCTTAAGAACTGCCGATTCCTGCATCTGCCAGCACCAGTCAAGGCCGTGGTCGAGATCCCAGTAATATGATCCCGGCTGCTCGGTAACGCCGTTTATCGAGATCCAGCCGGCGTCAGGCGGGCTTGCTATGTTCTCGCCGCACACCGCTCCGAAGCCCATAAGATAGCTTTCGCCAAGCACGCTGTTTTCTATTGTATACAATAACTTCTTTGTCCTGTATACGGTAGACGAGTTTTCTGTCTCATAGATATTTATGTTTCCGCCCTTTTTCTCAACTACCAGATAAGCCTTGTCGCCGCTTATATCCAGAACGCTCAGAGTTTCCATCTCCGCGCCCGCGCTCTCGCGCGCCGCTATTTTATACTCACGAACGCCGTCGGTCATGTCGCAGCCTATATAATATGCCGCTCCGTTTGGCTCAAGATCATTTCTTAAAACAAACCCTATCTGCTTTCCATCCTGCGCCCTGAGCCTTGCGTAGATATTAGTATCCTTGTCAAAGCTCTGATACATATATCCAAACTTATCCGATGTTCCGCCTATAGCGCCGTCGCATGTGCTGAGCTTATACGTATAATCATCGGTTATACTGCTGTAAAGCTTCACATCATTTTCATCAGCGCCTATATCCGCTACCTGCCACGGAGTCAGGTCTCCGGATATGTATACATTTATGCTCTTTGAATCATAGCATAAATTGTTGTCAAAGCACATTACAGTCAGCTCGCCAGCAGCGGCGCTTGAAAATTCCATAGGTATATCTATGCTGCTTCCGCTGCTGTCTATTTCAAGTCCGGTAACCGTCTTAACGGTCTTTCCGTTCAGCAGGATATCTATTTCATTTATCATACTGTCGCCGTCAGCTGCAGCAGTGATGCTCAATGTTGTGTTATAGCCTATCCTGTCATTATCGTTTATATTGTTGAGCTCTATGCGCGGCTGAGTCTGCTCTGTTATGACCCTCCACGGAACAGACGCATCATAATCCCCGTTTTCCGGTTTTATCATGTATGTTCCCGCTTTAGGGTCAGTACCCTTATAGTCATAGCCGTTTTCTGAAAGCTTTACCCAGTTTGAAAGAGTTGCCGCCGCATACAGATCCACATGACCGCCGCGCACCGAGATCTTTATATATTTGTATCCCTTGTCGTCCTTTTCCGACGGAACGCCGCTGTCTATCTTGCCATAGCGTATGACCCGCTGCGCCTCGCTGTTATATCCGCACAGAACAGCAAAATTATCCGCATATATCCCCTTATATCCGTTTCTCACTAAATTCGAGACATTTTCTATAGTTCCAACCACGTCAAAGTCGCCGGATACGTCAACATCTGGCTGCTGTTCCGTTTTTGTAACCGCAAGACTTATCGGAGTTATCTTATATGATCCGTCGGCATAATAAAGCTTTGCGGAAAGCGCGTTTATACCCTGCTCCAGCTCTGATGACACTGCAAATCCAAAGGATACCCCTTCTGCCGGCTTCATGCTCTCAAAGCTTTCCCATATATACAGACGAGTCTCATCGCCCTCAGCCTGTGGTATTTGAACGCCGTCAGCGTATTCAACAGCCTTTAGGTCTGTAAGCACTCCGTTGGTATAGCCCGCAGCTATTATCATATCGCCGCTGCTTATTCCGGTAACAGATGTTTCCTCTGCCTGCGCTTTTAGTGTTCCGCCGTCATAGAACTCCACTCTCTGCGCGCCG
>CALXSS010000028.1 GCA_944391225.1 uncultured Clostridia bacterium | reverse complement strand
TGCTACCTATTTGATGGGAGCTCGAGGGTGTACCCGCCAAGAAAGGCGGGCAAGACCGAAGGTCTTGATTTTGCAGCGGCAAAATTACTGAGTGTACCCTCGAATTTAATAAATTTCTGAACGATATGCACCGCGCAAGATGGCGCGGTCAGCCACAGGCTGAATTTTGCGGTAGCAAAATTGCTGAATGTGCGTCAGAAATTTGGGTTAAAAAAGTTTCAACTATCATATTTAATTTAATCGGATGGAACTTTTTTAACCTACTTTAGCCAGATCAATTGTGAAACATAGTTTCACAATTGCTTATTAAGTTTAAATAAAGGAGACCGTTATGAAAAAAGTGGTATTGTTGGCAGCGGCTGCAGCGGTCGTATTTTCAGCGGCTGCGGTATCGGCTGAGGAAGACGGAAAAACAGAGGCGGCATATGGAACACCGGAAATTGACGGAACCATGGAGGATATGTGGCTCAGCGCCCCGGAAAGTGGTATAGACCTGTTCACCACCGAAACGCATGGTGCAAGCGGAGTTTTCAGGTGCATGTGGGATGAGGAAAATATTTATGTATTTGCAGAGGTCACAGACCCTGTTATCAGCACGGTTTCTGATACGGCTCATATGCAGGACAGTGTTGAGATATTCCTTGATGAAAACCTGGGAAAAACAGAGTTTTATGAGTATGATGACACGCAGTACAGAGTAAGCTGCGAAAATGCAAGGTCTTACAGCACAGGAGCAATAGCTGATTTTAGTTCTGCCGCTGTCATAACCGACAAGGGATACAATATTGAAGCTGCAATACCCTTCAAATCCATAAAAGGAAGTCTGGGAAAGACCATAGGCTTTGAAATACAGATAAACGATGACGGCGAGGGCAAGGGAGAAAGGACATCAATAGCCAAGTTCAACGATCCTACGGATCTTTCATACTGCAACACCTCTCTTTACGGCGAGCTGAAATTTGCGGCTCCTCCGTATACATATGATGATCTGACAGATTCGGAGGAATGCGATATAGTGTCATATCTTACAGCTAAGGGTGTGCTATGCGGCTATGATGACAAAACCTTTATGCCGGATAATACTATAGCGAGAGAGGAATTTTTAAAGCTGCTCGTTACAATGTTCAACATCGAGGAAAACGATGCGGAGCTTTCATTCACAGATGTAAGGAGCGGGGCATGGTATGAACAGTATATCAAAAGCGCTGTAGCGGCAGGCATGATAAACGGTATTTCCGATACCGAATTCGGCATAGGCAGACCTGTCACTATAGGCGAGGCATCAGAGATGATATGCAGAGCCATGACGCATCTTGGAGTGGAGGAGGATATGTCCACAGGAGCTCTTGAGTATATAAAGTTGAAAGGATTTTTAGACGGAATGATCACAGCGGAGACAAATGCAAAACGCGCTCAGAGTGCGGCTATGCTATATAAAGCACAGATATTTACAGATGGGTATCTTACAGAGAAAAGACGCGAGCAGGAAAAGCAGGAAAACTACGGCAGAGAGCTGATAAAGGCTTCAGGCGCCAAGGAGATCGGCAATAACAATCCGGTCTATACTCAGAGGTTCGGAGCCGACCCGTTTGCTATGGAGTACGACGGCAGGATATATCTGTACATGACAGGCGATAAGCTTATGTATGATGAAAATAACGATATAAAGGATAATGACTATTCAAATGTTACTACAATATCAGTTATTTCAAGCGCCGATCTTGTGAACTGGACAGATCACGGCGAGATAGCCGTGGCAGGCAGGACCGATCCTGACGGGGCTGCAAAATGGGCATCTAATTCATGGGCGCCTTCGGCTGTACACAGAACTATAGACGGAAAAGAAAAGTTCTTTCTCTATTTTGCCGATAACGGTTCCGGCATAGGCGTGCTTGAGGCAGACAGCCCTACAGGTCCGTTTACAGATCCAATAGGCGGAGCGCTTATAAAGCCCGGAGTTACTCCCGGTTCTGAGGGGGTAGTCTGGTATTTTGATCCGGCAGTGTTCATTGATGATGACGGACAGGCATATATGTATTTTGGCGGCGGACTTCCGACTAAGGAGGACGGAACATCAGAATCGGATCATCCAAATACCATACGAGTTATAAAGCTTGGTGATGACATGATAAGCACAGAGGGAGAGGCGGTAGCTATAGACGCTCCGGCGGTATTTGAGGACAGCGGTATCCATAAATACAATGGAAAATACTATTATTCATACTGCACGAATTTCAGCGGCGACCACGAGGACGGCAAATACCCGTTTGGTGTCATTGCGTATATGACAAGTGACGATCCTATGGGACCATTTGTGTATGAGGGCACGGTCCTGAATAATATGGCTGACTTCTTCGGTGTTGGAGGAAATAATCATCATGCTATATTCTCATTCAAGGATAAGTGGTATATTACATATCATGCCCAGACTGTAGGCAAATATTTGGGTATTGACAAGGGCTACCGCTCAACTCATATAAATGAGCTGACATATGATGAGAATGGAAAAATAAAGCCGGTTACAGCCGATTATGCAGGTGCGGCAGCGGCAGGCACGTTTGATCCATATCAGCTGACAAGCGCGGCGTCCATAGCATGGCAGAGCGGGATCACAACAGCTAAGAATACTTCAGACGATACAATGATGATAACCGAGGCTGACAGCGGAGACTGGCTGGCTCTCGGGAATGTGGATTTCGGCGAGGGCGCATCGAAATTTACGGTAAACGCCGTGTCTGTAAATGGAGGCAGCATAGAGCTGAGACTTGACAGCGCTGACGGCACTTTAATAGGAGCGGTTGACATATCAGGCAACGAGAGCGAGTTTTCATGTGATATAGAAAATGCGGCAGGTATTCATGATCTGTTCTTTGTATTCAATGGCAGCGGAAACGATCTCTTTGATGTTATATCATGGCGTTTTGAGAAATGATCATATAATTTTTAAAAAGGCTGTTTTCAGACCCAACGGGTTTGGAAACAGTCTTTTTTCAGTTAATAGAAATGATAAAATGTCATGAAAGTGTATGTTGCTGTCATATATGAGGATACGTGTATAATTAATATAAAATACACCAATAACACGTTAAATTTGTTAATGTACAATAACACTGTAAAGATATATAATAGAAACAGCGGAATATCATACGCAGGGGATCGGCTCAGGCGTATGATATAAATTATAAGAGGAGATCAAGAGAGAAATGAAAAGGTTTATAAGTGCTGTACTTTCGGCAGCGGTAGCAGGCAGCTGCTTTACGTTTGCCATGGCGCAGGATGGCGTGAACGAGCTGGTTTCAAACGGCGGCTTTGAAGGAGGCGTAACTGATCCCTGGGTCAGCTTCTGCGGCTCAAATATAGCTGTATCGAATGAGGAGGCGCACAGCGGCAGCGCAGCTATGAAGGTGACAGACCGTATAGCTGCAAATTCTGGAGCGCTGATCGATCTTTCGGGAGGCAGCATTGTTCCTGGAGCAACCTATAAGATAAGTGCCTGGGTAAAGTATAATGAAGGACCTGACGCGCTGTCATACAGCATAATCATGGTAGCAAACAACAGCTCGGCAGCAGCTGAATACAAGCTTGCCGCAAGCGCTGAAGCTGCTAAGGGCGAATGGACGCTTGTCGAGGCAAGCTATACTGTGCCTGATGAGTTTGATACGGCTTCTTTGGCTCAGTTCTATTTTGAAACACAGAGCTCGTCAGATAACGTATATTATGATTTTTATGTAGATGATGTATCCATAGTTCAGACGAGCGTCAGTGATGCGCTTCCGGCTCTGGCAAAAACACCGGGCAGGATCAACCCGCTGATGGGATATGATTTCGGTGCGGATCCGTTTGCTATGGAATATAACGGAAGATTATATGTGTATATGACAGCAGATTCGTTCGTATACGATGATAACGGTGAGTTGTTGACTAACTCATATGGAGAGATCCACACGATCAAGGTTATATCCTCAGAGGATATGATCAACTGGACAGATCATGGCGAGATACCAGTTGGAGGCAGAGCTTTGGAAAACGGCGCTGCTGCATGGGCAACAAATTCATGGGCGCCGTCAGTTGTTCACAAAACTATAGACGGCAAGGAAAAATTCTTCCTTTATTTTGCTGATAATGCAGCGGGCATAGGCGTGCTTGTATCAGATTCGCCTACAGGACCGTTCACAGATCCTATTGGCAAGCCCATAGTAAATGCTGCTACACCAGGAGCTGAGGATGTAGTTTGGATGTTTGACCCGGCAGTATTTATAGATGATGATGGTCAGGCATATATGTATTTCGGCGGAGGTGTTCCTCCAGCAGGTGAAACAAGCACTCCTGAAGAACTGCTTCACCCTCAGACCGCAAGAGTTATAAAGCTTGGCGATGATATGATAAGCACTGAGGGCGAGGCTGTAATGATAGATGCTCCTGCTATATTGGAAGACAGCGGAATCCATAAGTACAATGATACATATTATTATTCATACTGCACCAATTTCTTTATTTCTGATTATGAGGACACAGATGGATCAACATATCCGTCAGGCACGATCTGCTATATGACGAGTGATGATCCTATGGGACCATTCACATATGTTGGCCCGGTGCTTGATAATATGAACACCTTTTTCGCTATGGGCGGAAATAACCATCATGCTATATTCGAGTATAAGGATAATTACTATATAGCATATCATGCGCGTACATTGGAAAAGGCTATGGGATATTTGGATAAGAATTACCGTTCAACGCATATAAACAAGGTCGAATTCAATTCTGACGGAACTATGCAGCCTGTAACGGCAGACTATACGGGAGATCCTATTGGCGGAGTTACAATAAACGCGGCTGAGCGACTTGAGGCAGAGACTATCGCTTATGCGAGAGACATAAATGTTGAACGCCTTGACGATGCCGGAAATACGATGGTCACAGAGATCACTAACGGAAGCTGGACCTCTGCGGCGAATGTGGATTTCGGCAGCGGTGATCTGGCGTATGTGTCAGCTATGGTAAAGGGCGAGGCTGGCGGAACAATTGATATAAGATACGGCAGCGTATACGGCGAGACCGCCGGCACAATAAATGTTCAGCCTTCCGAGAACTGGTACAGTGTTAGCACAGCTGTAACACCAAAGAGCGGCGTTGATGATGTGTACTTTGTATATAAGGGCGCAGACGGACAGGAGCTGTTCAGTGTGGATTACTGGCAGTTCAGCTCAGAAAAGCCGGAAGATGGTACACCTGTAGCGCCGCCGCAGGAAACAGAGCCGGCAGATACAGACAAAGTTCTGTTCACTGATAATTTCGATACTGAGGAAAATGAAGCCCTTTACAGCTCATACGGTACAGATGAGCTAAATGCAGATGACAGCGGCATAATGTACAACAAGCTTGTATATTCCTATGTTGAGGGCTGGGGCGAGAGCCGCGGTATGGAAATGGATATAACCTCGATTGTAAAGGAGAATGGACTGTCCTCAGTAGGCGCAGCAGTAAATATGGGCAGCTTCTATTGGGGAACAGGTGACGCTGATCTTGTCAGGGCAAAAATGATAATAGAGGTTCGTTCCGGGGACGGCACAGTCAAGAATACTTATGTTCTGGACGAAAAGCCTGATTCATACGATGATCTCGTATTTGACAGCAACAGAGCTGAGGTAGCTCTGAGCGGAGAGGCCGCAATTACATATGAGAGCACAGATAAACTATATCTCTGCGTACTCAATGGAACAAGCTATCAGGATTACGACAGCCTGGTAATAACTACATCTGAGGGATCACAGGCGACCGAGCCGCCAGCTCAGGAGACTGATGAGCCGGAGCAGGATACAAGAGTGATAGTATTCAGTGATGATTTCACCTCAGACAAGGAGCTTTCAAGATATTCACCATATGCTGAGAACACTCTCAGTGAAGAAACTGATAGCGGTATCGACTACGGCAGCCTTGTTTATAATTTTGTTTTAGGCTGGGGCAGCGATCACGGTATGAGAATGGATATAACCGATATTGTAAGCGACCTTGGCAGCTTTGGAGTAAACGCCAAATTCGGCAGCTTCTATTGGGGAACAGGTGATTCGGATCTTGCAAGAGTTGATATGTCAATAGAGATCGTCGGCGCAGACGGAAACGTCAAAAAAACAATAGCGCTTTCATCACTTCCAAAATCATATAATGATCTCATATTTAACAGCAACAGGGCTGAGGTTTATTTGAGCGGCGAGGTGGCAGACGGTGAGATAACGGCATCGGACGGTGACAAGGTATACCTCTGCATAAAGCACGGCAGCGGCAGACACGATTATGACGATATAACGATCTGGACACGCGATGGTTCACTCGAAACAAAGAAGGAAGTAAAGATATACACACCTTACCTGGACGGCAGTGAGGCTGTTGTAATGGCATCAAACACGACTGACACAGCTGCGTCAGTAAACGTATATGCTGCGAGCAGCGACGGTGAAAAGCTCACAGGTGTTTCAATGCACACAGCTGAGGTGCCTGCCGGAGCGTATAAGCAGGAAATTAGAATAAATGCGGCAGAAGGTGATACTGTATACGTATGGGACGGCGAACAGAAGCCATATATACCAGCTGTAAAGCTTGAGGAACAGGCGATGCTTACATCATGGACTACTGCTCAGATGGAGTTTCGAGATGAGATAAACCCGACAACTCCGCTCAGCGGCAGCACAGTAAGGCAGGTAGTGAAGCTTTCACAGACAGGTGAAAAAATGCAGCTCACATTGTCCAACCAGTACGGCAAGCAGCCGCTTGTTATAGACTCGATTCATTTTGCAAAGCCGCTTGAGGGCAGCATGATAGATATATCAACAGATACTGCTGTAACATTTAACGGCAGCGAGAGTGTAACTATTCCTGCCGGAGGCTCAGTTGTGAGTGATGCTGTTGTATTTGATGCCGGTGATGACGGCAGAATAGCTGTGACTATGCACATAGGAAGCGCACCTGAGATCATAACAGGTCACGAGGTGTCATTGACAACAACATATATCAGAAACGGCGGAACTGTATCTGATATATCCATGATCGGCAGTGAAACGAACGAGGAATGGTTCTTCATAGCTTCGATAGACGTTATGCAGAGCGCGGACAATGGCGTTATAGTATGCCTTGGTGACTCTATAACAGATGGTGTAGGAGCATCATCATCAGCCAACACATGGCCTGCGCTGCTCAATGCGCGTCTTGATTCAGATCCTGAAACAGCACAGCTTTCTGTTATCAACCAGGGTATTGGCGGAAACAAGGTCAACGGCTACAGCTGGGGCGACAGAGCACGCTGGAGATATGAGCGCGATGTGCTCAATCAGAAGGGCGTCAAATATCTGATCATACTTGAGGGTATAAACGATATAGGCGGAAGAAAAACTGATACGGCAACTCCAAATGATGAGGTAAGCTCAGACGGTACTGTTACCGGCGGAATCATAGAAGCTTATCAGGAGATAATAGACGCGGCACACGCAAAGGGTATTAAGGTTATAGGTGCAACCATACTGCCATGCGGAAAGAGCGGCTATTACGCTGATGGCGGACCGGCGATGGAGGAAATGCGCCAGAAGCTCAATACATGGATAAGGACTGAGGGCAACTTTGACGCTGTTATAGATTTCGATGCTTTAACAGCAGATCCTGAAAATCCACTCAATATCCTTGATGAGTATGACTGTGGCGATGGACTGCATCCGAGCGATGCCGGTTACAAGGCTATGGCTGAGTACATAGATCTGGGATTATTCAAATAATAGAACATTGATTTGCATTGGGGCTGTTGCAAACTCGTTGAGTTTGCAACAGCCTCCTCTTTTTGATCGCACACACTCTGTCAGCATACGCATTTATATCAGCGATTCTTGACAATTGAGCTACCTCGTTTTCTGTTTATAGAGTGCTGTTTATGTTAGTATTTTCTAAATACAGGTTAAAAAATCAGGTATTTTTGTTTAAAATAGCAACATGATTGTTTAATATACTTTCATTTTTAGTACAATTATGATACTATAAAAGAGAGGTTTTGTAAGCAATAAATAGCAAGGGAGGAGAGCTATATGAATAAAAAAATACAAGTTTTATTCTCAGCTGCTGTCTCAGCAGCATTAATTGGATCGGCAATGCCTACTGCTTTGGTATATGCTGATGACACTTATACCCCTATTTTCGAGGGCGATACCGTTGTAAACGAATGGAAATTTGATTTTGGCAGCGGTGATAACGTAAAAGAGGGATATACAGCTGTTACGCCAGACAGAAACGTAATAACGTCAAAGGATTATGGATTCATTGGCAATGATGGCAATGGGTATCTTGTTTCACCAAGATATGACAGCTTTGCTTATCAGGAAGGTCAGAACATGAATCTTGTTTCGGGCGGAACCGCTGAGAACGATGCTATAGGCATTGAGGCTCAGGGCGATCCTGATTCGACTCAGCGTGATTATACTACAGGTGAGTATTATCCTGTAAGCTTTGGTATGTACGTTGAGCCTGGATCATATTATCGTGTACGTGCTACAGTCACAACTCTTGATCCTGAAAAGCCTGCAAAGGCATCACTGTATTATGAACGCAGACATCCGGTATTCAATCAGAAAACAATAGAAGCCGGACAAACATATACTGTGGAATTTTCAGTTGATGTTGAGAATATTTATTTTGAAAAATCAGATCCAAAAGGTGTATTTACTGATGACATGCTTAACATCTCACTGTTAGGTGATAATGCAGCGCTTGAGTCGATGGAAATACAGCAGATTGATGAGTCAAAGGGGACAGCTACCACTCTTTGGGTTCTGGGTGATTCTACTGTTACAGATGGTGATGCTGCAGTGCCATATTTTGATCTTCAGAATTATACCGGCGTAGGCGCTTATTTGTCTAAGTACGTTCCGTCTGATGTAGCCGTTTCAAATCACGGAGAAGGCGGACTAAACGCTAACGACAACAATCATTTCAACATGGTAAAGGGTAATATAAAAAGCGGGGACTACATGTATGTAGAATACGGTCATAATCATAAAAACAACGAAACACAGAGCTTTACCTCTGAATATTGGCTACATAATTATCTGAGCTGTCTGCCAAAATATTATGAAGCATGTGAAGCTGTAGGCGCTACTCTTATAGTTGTAGGACCGTTTGACCGCCACAATGCAAGTCAGTATGACGCTGAAACAAACACATGGTCAAGTACTCTCAGCTCTTTCTCCGAGTTAGGTATGAAGTATGTTGATTGTATGCTTTACGGTGGCAAGGATACAGCTAACCAGTTTATATCTAAATGGTCAGAGATCTCGACAGCAGCGGAAGCTGGTCAGGATACAACAGCACTCAAGAACGATGCTGATGCTATATGGCAAACGGCTAAAGAAGGAGAGCGAAATGGCGTTTCCAATATAGCTTTTGTTGACCTTAACGCACCATCACTTGACTGGCTTTCATCTGTTACGGCTTCCGGAACTATTCTTGGAGAAGAGTATACAAACTATCAGCCGCTTTCAAATTACTATTTTACAACACCGAGAGCAGGCGGTACAGACGGAACTCATACTAATGATGCAGGAGCAGATGCTATGGCATATAACTTCTTCTCAACTGCAAATGCTGAAGAATATCCGGCGCTTAAGCCACTTTTGGCTAACTTTGAGGAGGGGGCTGAGCACCAGTACGCTATACCTGTATCAGCAGAGATAATCAACGAAGGCTGTCCGTCAAACCTGTATTGGCCATACTATCAGAAACTCATCGAATATGATTTTGCTGCATATGTAAAATCAGTAAAATTCAATGATGACGGCACACCTGCAAGCGTAGATGTACAGGTTCAGGATAACACTATGATGTCAAGTTATTCAAGCGCTATTATAGCTGTTTATGATAAGGAAACAGGAGTTTTAAAGAGCATGATCCGTTCATCTGATCATGTTGACAATACAAACTCAGGCTTGATAACACTTGGCTTTGACAGCGATGTAGTTGTTGATGACAATGATACATATAAGATATTCCTTTGGTCATACGAAGATGATCCGGATAATGGAAATCCGCTTACAATGGTACCGTATGCGGCTGCATATGAAAAAACAGATGTTCTCGCATATATGCTGCCTGGTGAGTCAAACACGGAAACAGAGGATTTTACATACTATGGCAAGGAATACGATGGCACTGTAAGCATCAACGGCGTGAATGGCTGGACATTCGGCGGTAGCGCTGGCAATGAGCTTACATTGAACAAGGATTCTAATTACAATTATCTACTCGTAAAATCTGATGGTGCAAAGAATGGTGCTGCCGGACAGGGTTCATTCTATCTTATGAGAACAATGGCAGCAGCTGCAGGCACAAGTGGCAAGTATGAGATAAGCGGAGATTTCAGATATATATCAGGTGGCGGAGTAAACATTGCGCTTTCAAATGGTTATCTCAACAAATCACCGTTTATTGAAGCGGGTAAAGAATTGATAGCATTTACCATTGGGAATGATGGCGTTGTAACAGTAGGCGGTACAGAAGCTGGCACTATATCTGCAAGCAGCTGGACAAATATTAAATATACACTTAATATGGACACAGGCAAGGCAACAGTGTCTATAGCTGGAGGTTCTCCTGTTGAAGTAGATGTATCAGAATATATGACTATGTCTGCTCCGTCAAATGAAAAGCTGGATTCATTTATAATTGAGGGGCAGAAGGTTCCGTTTGAGTTTTATGTTACGAACCTTCAGGTAAGACAGCTCGCAAACACAGATCTTCCTGTAAAGACTGTTAAGCTTGCAGTAAGTGCAGAGGCTGATTCTGCCGGTACAGTTACTATCGATGGTGAGGCTGTTGAGTCAAAGTCAGTTGCACAGAGCACATATGTTACTATCAAGGCAACTCCGGGTGAAGGATCAATATTCCTTGGTTGGGCTGATGATAATGACGGAATAGTTTCTACAGAAGCTGAGATCACATATAGATTGTTTGATGATCTGTCATACACCGCTAAATTTGCTAAGGCATCCTCAGTGGATGATGTAGAGTCGTTTGATATAGAATCAACAAAGGGATTGGTTAAGGCAGGAGGCACAATGCCTGTGCTTTCAGCTGTCAATGCTGTAGACGGCAGTGGGTATCCTGTAGATGTCGAAGCTACTGATGTTGTTTGGTCATGCCAGACACAGGGAGTAACTATAGATGATAATGGAATCGTTTCGATCAGCGATGATTTCGATATAGACAGCAATACTACAGTGGATGTTACTATAACAGGTACTCTTGGTAAAGCAAGTAAAGATTATGTTCTCACAGTGTATTCATATGACTTCTACGAGATACTTAAAGATGGAAAGACGTCAGTAAGCTGGGACGGAGATGTTGCTGAAATAGCAGAAAAGAATGCTATTGTATTCCCGGGTGGGGGCGGAACATCTACTATGACTCTTGATGATCCTGTTGAACTCTCAGGAACAAAAACGATTACATATAACACCGGAGCAGCAGGCGCAAATACTTGCGGTCAGCCGAGGTATATCGAAATATACGATACAAATGGTCAGAAGGTTGTCAACGAGGTTATTGGCTATAGCTGGGGTTCATTATTTATAGGCGGAACAGTAGGCAAGGATAAAGTTGATGGCGCTTTAAAGGAGTTTGAAAACATTGCAATATTAAATACATGGACAGATACAGTGACAATTACCTTAAATAAAGATGACAACACCGGAACAGTAACATATAATGGTGACTCAGTCGACATTACTTTAAATGAAAATGCTGCCGATATTTCTAAGATCGTCTTAAAGGCACAGACTGGAGCACCTGATTATACAGCGAGAGCTCTTGCTATAACAAATCTGATTATTTCTGGCGAAGACGAGATAAATATTGATGGCAATATAGAAGGCTGGGGAGATCAAGGAACTGTTGAAGGTGAAATAATATTCTAATTATTAAGAGATAATTTTTGTTATAACTTTAGACGAGTCGGTTGCGGAGACTGTGGCAAAACTCAACAAGTTTGCTGCAGTCTCTGCTCAGACTGTAGAAAAAATGCGATAATATGATATGAGGAAATGAAAAGCCTGAATAAAGGCTTTTTTTGTTTTAAAATGGTGGGCGTAGGGGGTGGATTATTATTCGTCAGCTATTAGCGCGGCGGAAATACGGACAGAATGGGCGATAGATATAAATATATAAATATTTTTTTTAGAAAGACAATTGATATTGCTTTAATATCTCGAAAAAATGAAATAAATAATTATACAGGAAACAAGTCACAGCGCATATGAAAACCATCTTACTATTTATTATGGCGTTTTTATAAGTAATACATATTTATATACATTTTTTCTTATTAATATTGACTTTTATTGAATTATATGGTATGATATAGATAGTGAGATAGGGTAGAGAAATATATCTTCGGTGTTTTTTATATATTATTTTGAGATCAGGGAATTCGATCTATTAGTTTCGACACAATTGAGTGTTTTTGTTGTTTAATTGGCGGATGTTATTATCATTAATTCATATATTTGGAAAATATTATGGTGTGTTATATATGTGCATAGCTGCAAAATATAATAATATTTTTGTTTGTTCATTTTTCGGCATGTGCTGTTGGATTTATTGTTTTTCGATGGATTTGTGACATTGGTATTATTCTGTGCAGGTCTGCATCAGGCTCAGCAGTGCTTGCGCGGTGATATATTATTTTTTGCGGCGTTTAAGCTTTATACGCTGCATCAGAGAGAGAGGTCAGAGGAATGAGGGGAAAGAGATTTACAGGCATGCTGCTCAGCGCGGCAGTTTTCAGCTCGGCATTTGCCGGTGTCAGCGTCACTGATGCTGCTGCCGCTGATACGTGGTCTGCCAACACTACAGGCGCGCCAATGTATCAGGAAACCGAAAGACAGCTGGAGCTGCTCGGACGCGGACTTATTGCGTCATACAGCAGCACAAATAATCAGTCGGCGGTAAAGGGAGTATATCTGAGCTGGCGTTTGCTGGGTGATGAAAGTCTTGAGAATCAGGCATTCGACATCTACAGGAGCGATTCGGAAAACGGTGAATATACAAAGATATATACCACCGGAGCGCATGAAGCTACAAATTATACGGATACTGCTGGCACAGGCTCAAATTACTACAAGGTCGTGAAAACCGGAGCGTCAGCCGAGACGGTGGCGGCTGAAACAGCCGTTGCGCCTATGACAAACCATACAGTAAGGGATTCTAATGTAAGCAACGGCTATAGTGAGATCAACTCGTATACATATGTTGATATTCCTATAAGCAGACCGGATCCTGTGGCAAGAATAGGCGATGGAAAGACCTCATATTATTATTCTTATGACAGCGATCACGAGGGCGGCGCAAATGACGCCTCTGTCGGAGACCTTGACGGCGATGGGGAATATGAGATAGTTCTGAAATGGGATCCCACCGATTCAAAGGACAGCGCGGGGGCTGATTACACCGGCAACGTGTACATAGACGCGTATGAGATCGATACAAATAATACAGGCTATAAATGGCGCATTGACCTTGGAAAGAACGTGACAGCCGGCGCGCACTATACTCAGTTTATAGTGTACGACTTTGACGGTGACGGAAAATCGGAAGTGGCAATGCAGACTGCGCCCGGCTCTAAGGACGGACAGGGGAATTATGTTACTGCCGTGGGCGATACAGAGGAAATAAGGAACATAGACAATACAATATCATATATAGGCACGTCCGGCAGCGGAAAGGGAAAGAATATCAGCGGGTATGAGTTCTACACAGTGTTTGACGGCGAGACAGGCGCGGCGCTCTGCACTACAAGCGGCATACCTCTTGGCAGCAGCAGCGACTGGGGCGATGAAACATACAACCGCTGTATGCGTTTCCTGGCAGGAGTTGCGTATCTGGACGGAGTGCATCCAAGCCTTATAGAATGCCGCGGCTATTACACAAAGGTCGTTATCCGCGCGTATTCGTTTGAGAACAATTCGCTCTCAATGCAGTGGGAGTACACGGGAAAGTCTAAGGGGTCAAGCTCTCTTTACGGTCAGGGCTTTCACAATCTTAATATAGCCGATATAGACAACGATGGATACGATGAGATAGTTTACGGCTCAGCCTGTCTTGATCAGGACGGAAAAACAGTGCTCGGCAATACTCTGTATGGTCACGGCGACGCTCAGCACACATCAGACTTTAACAATGACGGTGTTCAGGAGTCGTTTGTTGTACATGAGGATTCGGAGGGATACAAGGAGGCGGCAGGTCAGTTCAAGGTGACTGCCACAGGAAAGACTTTCTGGGCAACATCTGCCTCAGGCGATACAGGCCGCGGCGTCATGGATAATATCGATGATTCTTATGCGTCAAGTCATTCTGACGCGCTCGCGCTCGGCTGGGAAAGCTCCAACGCGTATACGTATGACTTTAACGGAGATCAGGTTGCTGCCAAGCCTGCCACAAGCTCAAGGACAATGACTAATTTTCTTGTCTACTGGGACGGCGATCTGGGCAGGGAGCTGCTTGACGATAATCAGCTTACAAAATACTATGCTGCTACCGGAACAACAAAGCGTTTCTATTTTGACAACACCGGATCATTTGAGGGATCGGCAAACAATTACTCAAAGAATACGCCCTCGCTGTGCGCCGACATATGGGGCGACTGGCGAGAGGAGATAGTTGTTCCGATAAATAAGGATTCTTCAACAGAGCAGGCGTATTTAAGAATATACACATCTACAATACCTACAGAATACCGTCTTGCAACGCTGATGCACGACAGCCAGTACCGCTGTGCTGTGGCATGGCAGAATGTGGGATATAATCAGCCGCCGCATACAAGCTACTACATTGGCTCGGTTGCTCTTGCAAAAAGCGGCGGAGAAACCATGAATTATCTTGCGCCTGCTACCCTGTTTACAAGAGTTGACTACGGCAGCGGCAGCATTGCGCCGCAGTCTGTCTCGCTGTCTCCGCAGGAGCTTGTGCTTGAAAAGGGCAGTTCAGGCAGCATAACAGTGATCACAGAGCCAGATAACGCGTCTAAAAGTTTTGAATGGACATCGTCAGAAACGTCTGTGGTCAATGTCGCCGGAGGAACAGCGACAGCTGTTGGAACAGGAACGGCGAAGATAACAGCTGTGTCAAAGCTGGATCCTGCCGTATCAGCCAGCTGCACGGTGACGGTCTGGGAAACACCGGTCACAGGTATCGCTATAGATAACACAGCTGTAACTGGAGTAGGGCTTTCAAAGCAGCTCAATGCGACTGTGCTTCCGGCAAATGCGTCAGATAAGAGCATTGTCTGGACATCGTCAGATGAAACTGTAGTCACGGTGGACAGCTCAGGAAAAATAATTGGTAAATCGGAGGGAGCGGCGGTCATTACGGCTGCATCCTCAGACGGAATACACAAGGCAGCATGCAATGTAAGCGTGAACAGCGTTGCCGAACACGATGTGACCGGAGACGGTATCTGGATAACGGATAATACAGATAATGAAAGCGTTCTTTCGCCAAATACCGCCGCAGCAGCGACTATGACGCAGACAAACGCCGAAACAGGCGCAAATTTCTACCGCGATATGGAAACGCTTACAGAGAATAAGGCAAAGCTCACCCTGCACTTTACAACGGGCGGCAAAAAGCTTGTCGGCGAAAATTGGAACTGGACAGGTCATGAATACACTCTGAATCTTGCGTTCTTAGCAGAGAACGGAGAAAATCTGCTCACTCTGTCACAGCCTTACGCCGAAAGCGCAGGAACTCTTATGACAAAGCTCGGCGGCAGCGACTCGGCAGCGTTTTCAACTGTCTGGACAGAGCTCGAATCGGGGATAGGAAACATACAGGGCAGCGCCAAACGCTGGATCTTAGAGATTGAGTTTGACTATGACAACGATTTAGCGAACGCAGTTATAACTGCCGCTGACAGCAGCTGGAACGCGGAGAGCGGATGCTATTCGCTCACATTTGATCTCGGCGGCAGCAGTCTTGGGCGGATAGAATGCTATACCGAAAAGGACGGAGATGGCGGCATAACATGCCAGCCTATGATAGAGGCGCTTTCATATGTTAAGACCACTCCTGAGGACGGCGCACACTCTGTTGTGTACGAGAGGGGAACGAACGCGGACACGGCCTGGAGCCCCTCCGACCTTTTCGCGTCAAATCTGACAACGGAAAACAGCCAGACAGCCGAGCTTATGTACAGCGCTGACGCTGCTGAATTTGGGCGCATCTATTATAATCCGACAAAGCCCGGCACATCCTACAGCTCAACGCTCAAATTTGACATTGACGAGGCGGCATCAGTTATAACATATGATGTTGACTGGTATTTTGGCAACGCTACAAACAGATTTGTAAATTATGAATATATCCAGTTCGGAGATAATCTGCGGCTTGGATGGACTTCAAAGAATGGCGCTTACTATGTGTTAGCAAGCACGGACGGCGGCACGACATATGAAGGTCATACCGGAAAAGATGAACAAGGTGCGATCGCAGAGTCAGAGGTTGTTTATAAAGGTACAAACGCGATATATACAAAGCATATACAGGTGGTGTTTGATAAAACAGATAACAAAATAAAGTCACTGACCTTTGATAAAAAAGTGATAGAGGCTTATAATGAGTATCAACTTTCTGAAAATGACACTATGAACAGCATTGAGTTTGGATTTACCAGAGGTGGCTCAACTGAAAACTGGGTATATCCTAACGGGCTGGACAGTGTGAAGGTCAGTCAGTATGTTCCGGGCGGAACGGTGACGGAGCCGCAGGAGGCGGGAATAAGCCTGCTCGCGGCAGATGATTTTGAGGATAACGGCTCTGACTGGATAGTGAGAATGACAGAGACAGATCAGGTGTATACAGGCATAGACGGCCTTGCGCTCTATGTGGGCAGCAGAGGAGGCGGCGACAATTCTCTTGGTTTCAAATATGCGAATGATATTGATCAGGGCGGCGTTATTGCAATGGAATCAGGCAATTTTTCGAATGCCAACCGCGGACCGCGGTTCACATTCAGTAAGCCCGACGTTTTTGAAAATGACACTATATACACAGCCTCAATAAAGGTCAAGCCTGTAAATGATAACGCCGTGATCTATTACGGCGACAGCACGCAGACGCAGGCCGAGTATGGTCTGGATCTGACTGTTGGCGAATGGTCGGAAATAACTGTAACTATAGTTATGCTCGGCGGAACAGAGCAGCGAACGATATACGTAAACGGGACCGCGGTATACTCCGACAATGTAGCCGGCTATCCGGTGTTCTGGGGAAATGGTACACAGGGGTCATATGCCGAGGTCTACCTTGACGAGCTGCTGCTTACCTCTCAGGCTGTGGAGCACGCGTCAGTAAACGGCTATGACTCTTACCCCGTATATGTGAGCGCGCAGACATTCTACGGCGAGTATACAAATGAGGACGGAACAGTAACACAAAATCCTGAGGACTGCGCTTCACTCGCAGATCAGATAAAGATCAAGGCGGGCGATCTTGCTGTTACAGGACTTGAGGTCTATATTGATAGGAATAAGACAGGCTCTACAGAAGAAAGTGAGACCGGCTTTACGACCATAAGTGCGGGAGCAGAGGCGGTCATTGCCGTTATAATAGATGGCGCGGCGGCAGACTATATAGGAATATCGGCTATAGAGTGATGGAGGTACGCAGTATCTTGATGAAATTTGAAAAACCGGAAATAAATATTGCTTTTTTCGATACCGAAATATCGGCGTCTGACTTGTCATCAGGCACGGGAACAGGCGGACAGGTTCAGCCTGATAATTATACTGATGCTGTTACCCTGGCAAAAAGAAACATACAGACGGCTCAGCAGATAATAGTATTTAAAAAATAAAGTATAATGAGGGACAATAAGAAAGGGGATGATATGCTTTGAACAAGCGAACAAGAAAATTTATCAGCGCTGCGGCAGCAGCGGCGGTTATAATTTCCGCGCTGCCGCAGTACTCGGCATTTGCCGTAACAAGCACTGAAACCGCTGTGGCTCAGCTGCAAAACCGAGAGCAGGTATACGCTATCCCTGCCGATGCGCAATGGAACACGTATGATATATCTATGAGCCTTAGCGGCATGAGTGTTACCAACACAGATTCAGAGAATAACAGATCAGTAAAATATGATTTTTCAGACGGCTCAGTATTCAGCGGCGCGGATAAGCTTGAATTTGAATTTGACCTGTCAATGACATCAAAAGAAAACGACAGCACGTTCAGCATAGTTGGACAGGACGGAGGCGGTACATCAAGTGACAATAATAATGCTGTTATAAGGCTGATGCTTGACAAGAGTGAAAGCAGCCTTGTTATTGAAAATAATGATAAGACGCTTTATACACTTGCTGTATCAGAATCAGATGACTATACTGTTTCCGCCAAGCTGCATGCGGTGATAGATTTTGAAAGCAAGACATATGCTATAACATCATATTCATCTGACGGCACACAGCTTTATTCATATACCGATGTTCCTTTCTATAATACTTCAATGACAGCCGTGACAGGAGTGTATGCAAGGCTCTCCAAAAACAACGGCAGTATAACGCTTTCCGATCTTGCGGTGTATAAAGAGGGAGAGACAGAGCCGACAGAAACATCAGGCACAGAGGCTCAGGGAAATATTATCTATGATCTTGGCAGTGATACAGGAGAAAATAAGGGCTGGACTGCGTCCGCCTTTGGCGGCGCGGCAGCGGGCGGCGACATTTCCCATAATGAGGAAACCGGAACGCTCATCCTCTCATCAACGAACCAGGGAGGAGACAGAGCGCAGGCTGTGGAGTTTGCGTCAGCGGCGGCGGAAGATGATCTTTTACAGATAGATATAACGCTGACCATGCAGGCGGATAAGGACGGAAAAGCAGGTACGAGCGCAGGACTGTACAATTATTTTGAGCTTACAGACAGCGCCGGAACACCTGTGCTTTCCCTCAGATTGGGAAATGACGGCGCCGGAGAAACAGGCACAGAACTGTATTTTAACGGTGAGGATACTGGAATATCATCAGATACAGGTGAGCTGACAATGAAGGTGATCGCCGTTGCCGATCCGGCATATGACACACTGTATGTGACCATAATGCAGAACGGCGCGGCTGTGTATTCGGCTAATCTGCCGCTTGAGGGAGGCGGCATTGCCAAGGCTGTGTCCATTCTCCATAGAAGCA
Source organism: uncultured Clostridia bacterium (assembly GCA_944391225.1). Classification (GTDB taxonomy): domain Bacteria; phylum Bacillota; class Clostridia; order UBA1381; family UBA1381; genus Ornithomonoglobus. Next base: position 8,029 of record CALXSS010000028.1, on the reverse strand, counting down.
GCGGCAGCAGCACATACGCCGCATCACCTCAGCCTAAAACAGAGATAAGCGAGCTGACCGTTCAGAAGGTCACGGCGCCCAAGGCGTTTGTGGCAGGCACTGGCGGAAGCATAGGCGATGACGGAGTAGTGAGCTTTAATATAGAGGTCGGCGAGACCGTTTCAATGGCTCTGCTCAGAAACTATAATGACACTGTGACTATCGAAACGACAGATACAACGGCAGCAGTAGTGCAAGGCTCAAGCATAGAGAACGATTTTGCAAGGGCTGATTTTGTTCCGCTTTATGACGCTGTAACAGTCCATGGCAAGGCAGCGGGAGAACTCGGACCGTTCAGCATTGAAATAACAAATGGAATAGAGACATTAACAAGAACCTTTATTATAAAAGTTACTGACGCTACACCCGAACCTCTGCCGGATATAGAGCCGCTTGAAAGCATAGAGCCTCAGGAGGAGCTGTTCCGGATAGATTTTGACGATAATGATTCCGGCTATATTTATTTTGACGAGTACGGAACAACTATCACTGAAAAGGGCATGACTGAGATAGCAGACACAAGAGGCTTGATCTATGATTATGATGCAGATAGTAAAGAGCCTGTAACGACAGAAAACCCGTCCTACAGCCGCATAAGAGGCAAAGCGTTTTACAGCTTTTTAAACACCGATAAGATCTATGAATGGAGCGAGGCAGATAACAGGAATGTTGCCGGCAACGGCTATCGCGGCTCCAGGCTCATGCTTGACAATGAGCTTGTACAGCGCACCGATAAGATAAAGGTAAGCTATGATTTCGCGATCTACAATTTAGTCAATAATGACAACGGCTCACAGGTGGGAACGCCGCTTTCTGTCAGCATGACAAGCGAGGCTGCGGGCGAGGCGGGAATACCGTTCGATTTCAACGAGAACCATTTTGATGAGATAGATGCCGATCCAAGCAACACCGAAACGATAAGCAAGCATCTTCTGACCTTCTTTACAGGCAGACCTAAGCGTGACACTACCAACGGCGTGCATTGGGTGGACATGACAAACAAGCTCGCATATTTCGATCCGCTCTATGCTACTGAGAGCAACCCTTACGGACAGTACAGGGATCTGGGTTTTGTGCTTGCAGCGAATGAGTACAGCTATTTCCATGTTGACGCGGAGGTAGATTTCTATAATAATATTATAGAGTTCACTATTACTAAAAATGACGGAACAAGCTCGCCACAAACAGCGACATGCAAAACAGTCATACCTGAGCATGCCTCATGGAACGGGTTTATAATAGCGTCAAATAAATGGGATGAAGGAAATGCTGTTGATATAAACGGCAAGGATACGGAGCATTATGCTTATCTTGACAATATTGCGGCGTCAAGAATAGCGGCAGACAAAGCGAATATTTCACCACAATCAGTTCCAACAGCCAGACCTCTGCCTGTGGATGCTGTGGCGTTTAGGGATATAAGCAGCAGCGCTCAGCCCGGAAAAATTCAGAAAACAGACGAAACATGGGCGCAGTATGATTCATATGAGCTGCAGACGCCTGATCCCTATACGGGCTATGTTACCTATGATTCTGAAACGGAACAGAAGAATTTTACATACAAAATAGCCGACCTTGCCAGCAACATAGGTATAACGAGCTATACGGAATTTGATTTCTATCTTCCAAAGAGAGGCAGCGGCATAACTCTGCATCTGCTCGGCACAAAGGATAACGCTGATATTCCGGGAAACACGATCAGTATAAGCACGGCAGGCATAAACTCATGGACTAATCTCGAAAATTACACCGCTGTATACAGCGGTAAGCTGGAATGCGGAAGATGGTATTGCGCGCAGCTCGTTTATGATCTGCATGATCCGGAAATACAGATCATCGTGGTTGATGATACCGGAACAGAAATAGCAAACAAGACTGTAGACGCAAGAAACCTTTACGACAGCTATTACAGAAAGGTTTGCTTCAATCCTCCGGCGATCAAAACCGTTGGCGATGACCAGGAGCAGCTGCCGGATAAGCAGCCGTCAATGGCTGTAACGTATATCGCCAATCTCAGGATATACAACCGCGCCGTAGTAACTGAATATTATCCCGAGGGAATAACAGCCGTTCAGACGTCTGACGATAATATGCAGCCAGGCGATGCGGTGGGGTCAGACGCAACAGCGGCAAACTCTCAAAGACTCGCGTCAATTGTGACTGACTTTGTGCATGATCAGGTAGGAGATGATTCAAGCTCCGTTTCAATAAATGTAGGAGCACTGCCTGTGCCGCCGCTCAACAGCGAGGGAAAGACCTTCTCGGGCTGGACGCTGATATACAGCAACGGCAGCGGAGCTGACATAGATAATGGCAGCGCCGGCAATAACGCTACACTACTAAAATACGCCGCTGAATACGATTATCTTTCGGCTGATTCTGTGCAGTCAAGTCCGGATAAAGGATATTACTACAAGGTTTTCACAACAGACCTGAATATAATGGATCCGAACTTTACAACAATAGACTGGTATGTGTATAATGATCAGGATTTCCGAATGCTCGGCAGGTTTGATCTCACTTCTATACACACACAGCTGTCAGGAAACGGTCAATACAGGATAGGCTATGTGGTATATAATATACCTGTTAGCGACAGCAAGATAAGCGCGATACCTCAGGCGCATCATGTGCCTATGACTGAGGAGGAAAAAGCTGAACCAACAGCGACGCCGCACCCTGAGGGAGCGGCAGAGCCGGGGCCTGAGGCAACCTCAATGCCAAAACCAAGCGGAGCGCCTATGCCGGACAGCAACTGAAAGGGGTGGTAATAATTGAGAAAATCATACTATAAGCCGGAATTTAATATTACAAGCTTCAGCAACGAGAACGTAACCGCTGCGGAAACCTCTTTGCTTGTTCAGACAAACGCTTACGGCATGCAGGATTACACAACATTGCAGAAGGTCTCGCATGAGATACAGTCGGGCGCCCCGACAGTAAGGGAAATATTGAAATTTCATGTAGGAAACTAAATACAGGCTATCGCGTGGGATGCGCCCCTATCCGTGTTATTTAACGGACAGGGGCAGCGTCCCCTTTTCTGTTGAACAGGGCTGTTATTGTACACGATAACCAACAAAACAGGGATTAATGTTACATTTACTTTACAAATAGATTAAATTTGTGATAATCTATTTATTTTGTGAATATAATATGGTATACTGAATATGTGTGCCGCATTGCGCGGTGCGGACAGGCTTATTCATATGTTGTAACCATAACAGGAGTGTAAGCATATTATACCTCAGATCAATTTTGCGGTTTTGATGCCGCGTATAGGTGAGGTGCTCATATGAATAAGCTTGTAATAGACGGCGGCGTACCCATCAGGGGCGAACTGACCGTTCAGGGCGCAAAAAATGCGGTACTGCCGATACTGGCGGCTACCGTTATTGCCAATGATGAATGTATAATACATAACTGTCCAGCTCTTAGGGATGTGGAAAAAACGGATATCATACTTGAACGTCTCGGCTGTACGCTCAAGCGCGAATCGGGAACATTGACAGTAGATTCATCATGCGTGAGCGGATGCCGGATAGACGAAAAGCTTATGCGCGAGATGCGCTCGTCCATTATTTTTTTAGGTGCGATCCTTGCCGCGTGCGGCAGGGCGGAGGTCGGAATGCCGGGCGGCTGCCCTATAGGAATGAGGCCGATCGATCTTCATCTTAAGGCACTGAAAAAAATGGGTGTTGATGTAAGCGAGGAGCACGGATACCTGAAATGTGAATGCGCAGCAATTAAAGGCTGTGACATTCATCTTGATTTCCCGAGTGTGGGCGCGACTGAAAACATCATGCTCGCTGCTGTAAAAGCTCAAGGCACGACTGTTATAACAAACGCTGCGCGCGAGCCTGAAATATACGATCTTGCGTGCTTTTTGAATATGGCAGGAGCGCGTATACGCGGAGCTGGCTCAAGTGTTATAGTCATAGACGGTGTGGAGCGGCTGCACGGTGTGGAATACAGGATAATGCCTGACAGGATAGTGGCGCAGACCTATCTTATAGCTGCTATGATGACAGGTGGAGAAATGCATCTTAAGGATGCTGAGGCAGCGCATATGCGCGCTGCGCTTTCGGCTCTTTCGGAGATGGGAGCGGATATCCGTATAGGCAAGCGCGAGGTAGATATTCGCAGTACAGGAAAAATAAACAGTATACATATTTTAAGAACTATGCCGTATCCCGGTTTTCCTACAGATATACAGTCTCCGTTCATGGCGCTTGCGGCAATAGCTGACGGAACGAGTGTTTTTGTAGAAAACATATTCGAGAACAGGTTCAGACATGTAGGTGAGCTGTCGCGGATGGGCGCGGATATAAAGGTGGAGGGCAGAAGCGCTGTTGTACGCGGAGTAAAGCAGCTGTGCGGCGCCAACGTTGAGGCATGCGAGCTGCGTGGCGGTGCAGCGCTCGTACTTGCGGCTTTGGCAGCTGAGGGCAGATCCACAGTTTCCGGAACGGAATATATTGACAGGGGATACGAAGATATTGAGGGCCGTCTTGCTCTTTGCGGGGCAAGGATACGCCGCGTATGGGTGTAACGGCTAAGCAAAGGTGAAGTAAATGGACAATAAGCGGAAAAACAGCTCAGCGCACCGCAGCGCTGAGCTTGCCGACAGCGGCAGGCGCAGTTCTGCCGGCACGTCAGGCAGCTATGGCAGCCGTGCAGTGCGTAGTCCTGACGCGCTCAGGCGCAGACAGGCAGCAGATGAGCGTGGCTCAGGCGCTGTCCGACGCGATAGCAGCGTGTCGCGGCGAGGAACTGATATGCGGCGTAGCTATTATTCCGGCTATGAGGGGACAAGGGATAGTACTCAGAGCTACAGGCAGACAGCACGCTATGATACGTCAGGTCATTCAAGTGGAAAGTCTACCGCGGAGCGTGATAAAAGCAGAAATGCCGGAGGAACATATTCAAGAGACGCTCTAAGACAGGACGATCTGCAGCGCAGAAGCATGTCCCAGAGCCGTCAAGAGGGACAGCAGCGGCGTATGAGCGATGCTGAACGGCGGCGCAGGATAGAAAAGGAACGCAGACAGCGGCGGCTGCGCCAGAAAAGAATAAAGGCAGCGGCAGTATTTGGGTTGTTCCTGATCGTGGCGGTAATACTGATATTTATGACGCCTGTGTTCAACATCAGACAGATCACGCTTGAGGGTAATAATGCTGTAACAAAGGAACAGATACAGGAAAAGGTCGGTGATTTGATAGGTAAAAATCTGTTTGCTACAACAACAGGAAATATCGAATCAAGAGTTATGGAGATACCTCAGGTCAATACTGTTGACGCGGCTAAAAAGCTGTTTCCGCCGTCGATAAAGCTTTCAATAACAGAATGCTCGCCGGCAGCATATCTGCTCTCAGGAAATAAGATAGTGGTCATCAATTCAGATCTAAAGATAATCGACGATTCCGGCAGCTTTGATACTGATGTGATCCCAAGTATAAGCGGAGTAAGCATACCCTCTTATACAGTGAATACAAAGCTCTCGTCAGATTCAGCGGAAAAGGAGGAGATCCTCTCTACAATGCTCAAAAGCTTTGAGGCAACAGGCCTGCTGTCTTCTATATCGTACATAAGTCTTGACGATCTAAGCAATATTAAATTTAATTATAACAATAGGATCGAGGCTGACTGCGGCTCACAGCTTGAACTTGAACGTAAAATCAGAATGTTCGCGGCGGTGATTTCCTCCGATTCTCTCGATGCCAATACAACGGGTATAATAGACCTGAGTGTTCCAGGTACTGCAGTGATCAATCGCTGATAAGGCAGTAAAAGGAAATGCCTAAAGATAAATAAAATTTTGTTCAATTTTACTATTGAATATATCTTGAAAACATAGTACAATAGTATTGAGTGTATAATCAGGACACATTCATGAGTCAGCATATACGCGGGTTTTTTCGTTAAGGGGCGCAATATTAGGTGTGCTGCATATGACTAAGCTCCCCCGCACGCTTGCGGTCATTAAGGTGTCTGTTGGTGCAGATTCATGTATCTGCCCTGACCCCTCTCGGCGTATTTTGCAGCGACGGGTAACGGGATATTTAAATGTATGTCAATTACGAAGGAGGATATATAAAATGAGTGCAATGCCTATAGATTTGGAAGAAAATACTGTAATTGAGGGAGCAAGGATCAAGGTAATAGGTGTCGGCGGCGGCGGAAATAATGCTGTTGACAGAATGATAGAGGCAGGAGTTACAAAGGCTGAGTTTATTTGCGTCAATACCGATGCTCAGCAGCTCTCAAATGTTAAAGCTCCGACTGTATTGCAGATAGGAGCAAAGCTCACAAACGGACTCGGCGCAGGCGCTAAGCCTGAGATCGGCAGACAGGCTGCTGAGGAAACAAAGGACGAGATCAAAAACCTTGTAAAGGATGCCGAGATGGTATTCGTAACCGCCGGCATGGGCGGCGGAACTGGAACAGGCGCTGCTCCGATCATTGCCGAGGCAGCTAAGTCGGCTGGTATACTTACTGTTGCTGTTGTAACAAAGCCATTTTCTTTTGAGGGACCGCAGAGAATGAGAAATGCTGAGGAAGGTATCAAGAACCTTGCCGAGCGCGTTGACTCAATAGTAACCATACCAAATGATCTTCTGCTCAAGATAGCCGATAAAAAGGTAACTATAAACGATTCGTTCAAGCTTGCTGACGATATTCTCCGTCAGGGCGTGCAGGGTATAATAGAGATCATTACCCAGAAGGGTATTGTAAACTGCGACTTTGCCGATGTACGCACCATCATGAAGGACAGCGGTGTCGCTCATATGGGCATAGGCATAGGCAAGGGCGAGAACGCGGCTCAGGATGCTGTTCGCGCAGCTGTTGAATCTCCGCTGCTTGAGACAAGCATTGCCGGAGCAGAAAATGTCCTCCTCAACATCACAGGAGGAACAGAATTTTCACTTGTTGACATGGGCGAGGTATCGACAATAATCAAGGATATGGTATCCGATGAGGCAAATATAATCGTCGGTTCTGCGCTTGATGAGACTATGAAGGATGAGATCAAAGTAACTCTTATAGCTACAGGTCTTGACGGATCTCTCAAGAGAAATTCAGACGCAGGCGTTAAGCCAAAGACAAGCACTCAGTCACAGACGTCGTCACAGTCATATTCAAGACAGGAAAGACGTCAGCCCTCTAGCTATTCATCATCAGTATCTGACTATGATGACGATTCGATATTCAAGCGTCGTTTAAGACCTGGCATGAGTGATATAGACGTTCCTGGATTTTTCAAGAGATAATATAATTATAAGAATGAAAAGCGGTTAATATCCGTATAAATAGAAAATCATAATGCGCCGTTTCGCAAAAGCGTACGGCGCATTGATATGCACCTGTAGCTCAGTTGGATAGAGCACAAGATTCCGATTCTTGGTGCCGCAGGTTCAAGCCCTGTCAGGTGCACCAAACAGTAGAAATCCGAACCTTATACCAATCGGTGAAGGGTTCGGATTTTTATTATATCTTGATTATCCTAATTTTAATAGTAAACACTAATTTCTTCAAAACATCAGTGGGTATATTTACATTACCGATACGATTAACCTCTTGCTGTTTATTTATATAATTCTGTATTTGTGTTTTGCATATACAGAATTTTTTTTTGCAAAATATTGAATTCTGTAATGTTTTGTGATATAATTTATAATATACTTGTATATTTGAGGTGTTTTTATGCAGATAAGTTATAAACCACTGTGGCGTTTATTATTAGAAAAAAATATGAACAAGATGGATTTGCTTCACACTACTGAAATTAGCACATGCACATTAGCTAAACTTGGCAAAAACAAGCCGGTAAAATTAGATATTCTTTTGAAAATTTGCGAAGCATTAGACTGTCCCATAGAGGCTGTTATTGAATTCATATAATTTATATATTTATTAGGCGATTGTAAAATTACTTAAGTTGAAAGTTGGTAATAAAAAATTAAGTTAGAACATTAGTGAGATGTAAAG
>CALXSS010000027.1 GCA_944391225.1 uncultured Clostridia bacterium | reverse complement strand
ATCAGAGGGTCTAAGATAAGGCTTTTATGCCGTAGGGTATTGCAGTGGTAACCCTTATATAATTCCGCTGCTTTTTTATTTCCAAAAAAATCATAATTTTTATATTTTTTATTATATACTATTCTATTTCTTATGTCAATCTAACAATCAACGATTTATCTTAATTGTTTGTTGGATCACAATAAATGTATTTCAAATAGAGATGGAAGAATATTTTTGAATAATGTAATCTGATTTAAAAGCAAAACAGGATATGTACAAACAGGAGGATACGATATGCAAAAAAAGAACGTATCAAAGCCCAATAAATGTGATAACCATGCGATCCATCGTGCTTTTAATACGATCCCCCAAGCTTGAGCATATATGCGATCCGCGCAAAATAAAAACGGCGTGAACCGCATGGTCACGCCGTTTTTATGGTGCGCCCGAAGGGACTCGAACCCCCGACCTACTGGTTCGTAGCCAGTCACTCTATCCAGCTGAGCTACGGACGCATTTTGCATTCAGTATGTTTATCATCTGAACACAAGATATATAATACCACATTTTTTGTTTTTTGTCAATACTTATCCTGAATTTTTTTCAAAAAAATCATAAAAAATTATTTATCTGTCTGCCTTGAATGATTTTATTTGAAAAAAACATTATAATGTAAACAGCCGCTGCAAACTCATTGAATCCACAGCGGCATAATTTAGCTTCTAAACAAACAGCGCTGAGGCTGCTGCAAAACTCAACAAGCTGAACGGACGAAACAAAGGGGCGCAGCCCCCTTGCTAAAGCCCCTTTTATTATTCTGTCAGCTGCTCAGGCTCTATCTCAGCATCTAAGCCATCCTTCTCAAAGCTGATACCCTCAATATGGATGTTTACCTTTTCTACCGGCAGACCTGTCATGGTCTCCACGCTTGTTTTTACATTATCCTGTATTTCCCATGCGAGCTCCGGTATCTTTACGCCGTATTCAACTACTATATACAGGTCTATGCTGACGCTGTCGCCGCTCATATCCACCTTTACGCCCTTTGATGTGCTTTTCTTCGCACCGAATCTCTGAGCAAAGCCGTCAACAAATGAGGTGTACATGCACGAAACACCCTCTATTTCCGATGCGGCTATTCCTGCTATAGTTGATACTACCTCAACCGAAATTTTTATATTGCCAATACTTTCTGTCTCTTCATTTTCAGCCTCAGCCGGTATTTCCGGCTCAACTGTAGCCTCTGCCACCTCCGGCGCGCTTTCCTCTGATACTGTTTCCTCCGGCTTTTCTTTTATCGTTTCTTCAGCGCCTATGTCCTTGATCTCTATATCCATCAAAATTCCTCCTGTCTGCATAGTTATCTGCCTGAACGCATTGCAGCACACAGGCGTCACAACCATATTATTTATATCATTATACCACAGATGCCGGAGAATTTCAACAAAAATTTATTAACATTTGCATTTTTATTTATATATTTTACCTTTATTTCACTTCAATTATTTTTACATTCGCCGCCTTTATATCAGAGCTGCTCGTCACAATATCGGTGAGCTTTGCCGTATCCTCAGCCTGTAATCCGCCGCTGCGGACAGTAAGCGTTGCTGTTCCCTCGTTTATGTATGCGCACACCTCTGAAAATCCCTTTGCCGCCGCTATGCTCTCGATCTGGTTTTCCAGCTCCATCGCCGCGGCGCTTGCCACAAGCTTTTCTCCTGCAAGCGCCCTTGTTGCCTCGTCCATGGCGCTGTCGGAGGATGCAGCCTTCAGGGTTTCCATGGCTGCTGAGCGGGCTGCATCCCTATTCATCTTTGCTTCTTCAAAATATACAACTTCTGTGGTTTCACCAACATCCTCCGCCCCCTGCTCTGAGGCTGTCTGCTCCGCCTCAGCCTGATCTGAGGCTGCATCCTCAGATGCCGTTTCATCTGTTACAGCCCCGTCAGATACAGTCTCATCTGCCTCGCCGCTGTCCTCATCCACGTTATTGTTCGATGAGACCATTTCCGCCTCGCCAAGAGTTTTTCCGGTCTCCACATAGCTCTCATTATCGCGCACCCTGACTGTATCCTGATACGACCAATTCAGATAGCCTGCCATTCCTATCAGCACCACAAGTGATGCGGCTATTATTTCTTTCTTTTTCAACATCATCATCCCATCTCCGATTTTTTTACCCGCACGGATCTATCCTCCGTCACTATCTCCTCTGAACCGCTCCAGTTCCGCGGCTGAATACACATACACGGTTTGCTCCCGCTCCTGTTACCGCAGTTACCGCCTCCTTTATTGCCTGTTTTACAGACGGCGTGTCAGCGCCGTCCGCTATTACTATTACACCTTTCACCTTCGGATATATTTCACGCTTAACCATAACATCGCCTCCCGACGTTACCGCGCGATCATTATCTCCGTCATAAGCAATATCCTTTTCCATAGTGGATTCATACGTGATCATCACCGATACCTGCCCTGCTCCGTCTATCTCAGACAATATTTCCTCAAGCCGTTCCTCCTCTCCGGAATTTGCTGTATTAGCCGTGACCTCCGTTTTTCCGCCCGATCCGCTTGAAAAGGCTATAATTGCTGCCCCAATTATTAATATTATAAGCATTGCAATATTATTCCGTTTTTTCAGCTTTTTTATTATATCCGCCATACTTTACCTCCGCTGCTCCGTATACCTCTTTCAGGCGCGCCGCCGCAGCAGTATCCAGACCTCTTTTGCTGTACACGGTAATGCTTTTTACACCGGCTATCTCTCCGTTTTCATTCACTTCTATATCCGCCTCCGCTTCACAATCGAGCATGAACTCTGTCTTTAGCCGCGCGGCAGCGTCCTCCCCTACCCTCGCGGCAAGCTCCTCCTTTACCTCATTTAAAAGCAGTCCGTTCCCATCGGTGTTCAGCTCCTGAGTCTGTACCTCTATTCCCTCAAACACATTGGTTTTTAGCAGCTCTAATACAGGCTGCGCAATACACAGCACTATAACAAGACCTGTTACTACACCGACATACTTCGCCCATTTTTCCGGTGTTATTATCGACACTGCGGCGGAGATCACTGCCGCCGCGGCGATCGATATAATATATGCTTTCATGGTCCATCACTCCTATATTCCTGTAGCGGTAAGTATAATACATATGTTTATCAAAAACAGGACCGCTGTGAGTATCACAGTTCCAAATACCGAGGTCACAGCCTCGCTCATCTCCCAAAGCATGGACGATATGCGGCTGTCTGTGACAGGCTCAACTATAGCTGAAACGAACTTGAGCATAAGCTGCATTATGCCGATCTTTACAACAGGCGTCACTATGATACTGCACATGATTATAATTCCCGAAATACCAACCGCGTTTTTAAGCAGACCTGCTGAGGTAACAACTGTATCGAGAGTATCTGAAAGAAAGCCTCCCACCACAGGCACAAGACTGCCCACCGCAAACTTTATAGTCTTGGCTCCTACCGCATCAAGAGCGGCGGAGGAAAAGCCATATATGGCGTTAATTCCTGTAAATAAGGTTATTACAAACGCCATGAGCCAGCGAGTTACCGACTTTACTATCTTGATAAAGCCTGATATTTTTGTCTTATCACCCACGTTTCCTGCAACTGCCAGAACTGCGGAAAACGTCATAAGCGGAACAAGACACTTTTCGATCATGACCGACACTACCACAACTGCCGCCGAAAGCACCGGCTCGAACGCCGCCGCGCTAACTGATTTGCAGCATGTGAACAGAGTTACTATCAGTACAGGCGTAAGCTTGCTCATAAACGAGGTCATGTGTGATATGACCTCAGTACCGTATGAGAGCGCGGTAGAAAAGCACGAGAGTGCAAGTCCGCTTATCAATGTAAAAAATGCGAAAAACGCAGCTCTGCCCCCTGCATTTTCACCCAGCGATGTATTTAGTGTCCCTATCACCGAGGACATCACTGCCATTACAAGTATCGCCGCGGCGTTTGCTGAAAAGGATCTCAGCTCAGATAAGACACTTCCGGCTATATTATTAAATATCTTTACAGGATCAAGCGAAAAGCTGCCCTCCATCACCTGTGCTGCAGTTGCGCCGAACATCTCGTACCCGTCTATTTCCGGAGCAGTGAACGCTCCTGCGCTTAACGGCATGAACAGAAATATTATAAGCAGGATCAATATTATTTTTCTCACACACTGTTCACCACCTTTATACACAGCTCCAAAAACGAGGTCATTACAGGCAGAACAAGCGTTAGTATACATATCTTTCCCGCCGCCTCTACCTTTGACGCCACCGCATTTTCTCCGCTGTCGCGCAGTATTTCGGCAGCGAACTGAGCAAGATATGCCACGCCCACGACCTTGATTATTATCTCAAAGTATTTAATATCAACGCCGCATTCCTCTGTGACCCGCCTCAGCTCCTCTATTATTCCGCCGACACTCTCAGCCACACTGCCTAATATCAAAGCCGACGTTATAAGAGCAATCATTACCGCAAATTCTGGTCTCTGCTTGCGCACTGTCAGCGCAAGCATTCCGCCTATAAATCCGGTCCCTATTATCTTTACAAGCTCACTCATAGATTAAATATCCGCTTAATGGATTCAAACAGTGTGCCTATCTGCTCAGTAAGAATAAACAGCACCGCAACAAGTCCGGCTATAGTTATCAGCAGCGCCTGTTCGTCGCGTCCGGCTCTCGTGAGCAGCTGATTTATAACGGCAACAACTATACCGACGCCTGCTATCTGAAATATCAAATCAACATTCATAGCTTCACCTAAATAAACATGAGCACCACAAACGCTCCGGCAAGTATCCCGCAGCTGCGGTATACCTTTGCCAGGCGCGCATATTCACTCTCTGCATTCTGCGCGCCCTGAGCGATCAAGGCGGCGCATCTTTCTATAGTTTTTTTCTGTCCCGATACATCGCTCATACCCAGCTCGTGACCTAAAGCAAGGATCGCCTCCTTATCCTGCGTATTCAGACACGCCGCATCTGCCGCCTTTTTCGCTGCGCCGCTCCACGCTTTCTTTATTCCTTTGTCTTCTATCTCAGAGGCGCATATCCCATAAAACCCAAACAACCTGCCGCTGCCGTCCAGCTTTTCAAATATCCTTTTCAGCTCATATCTGCCAAACTCTATCTCGGTTTCAAGCACGGTCAGCGAGGTCCCGAACGCTGTAAGGAAATCACGCCTGCGCCTGAGCCTGTCCGCCGCGGCAAATCCAAACCACACTACGGCGGACGCTATAAGCAGTGCTCCAGTCATTTTAAACATTTTCTCTTATCTCCTCTACCGTGCCCGCTCCGCAGCGCTTCGACAGCACTATTTCCACATCAAACATACCGGCAAGCTCTGACATATCCTTTCTACGCATTATCTGGGCAGTATCGCGTCCATGCACAGACGCTATGACCGCCACACCGCTGTTCATTATCTTTTCGACTGCATCTATATCCGAAGATGTTCCTATCTCATCTGTTACTATCACGTCCGGCGACATCGACCTCAGCAGCATTATCATGGCTCTGTCCTTAGGACAATTGTCCGTGACCGCTGTCAGGTTTCCCAGATCAAACGAGCTTTTACCGCCGCACATCGCCGCTATCTCGCATCTTTCATCAGCGACCGCCACAGCATAGCCCATATACGAAAGCGAACGGGTCATATCGCGGAGCATGGTGGTCTTTCCGGCTCCGGGCGGCGAGATTATAAGCGTGTTCTTTACTGTGCCATCTGATATTATCCTGCTCATTATCCCCTCAGCCGCTCCGATCACCTCGTTTGCCAGGCGGATATTGACGGCGGAAATATTCCTTATAAACTCCACCTCTCCATTTTCCGTGACAGCCGTTCCCGCTACTCCGGCACGGTGCCCTCCCTCTATAGTTATGTAGCCGCTGCTTATCTCATCCTTTACCGAATACAAAGACGATTTTGTTATGCGTTCGAGCAGCTCATTCATCATTCCCGGTGTAATATTTACCGTGTTTACCGGTGCTGCCGACAGTACAGACCGTTTTGTCAGATAATAATCTCCGTCAGGATACCTGATAATAAAGGGCTTGCCGGTAATAAGCCTCAGCTCTGTCGCCTCCTCAAGATTTATCCCGTTCATATACCGCCTCACGGCTGACGGCAGCACATTCACCGCTCCCGTCCTGCCCGACTGCGTTTCGTTTGTTGCTATATACATGTTTTTCTGCCCCTTTCGCCGCGCGCTGCGCGCACGGATAAGATATTTAATAAAACACTGTCTATGTTACATTCTATTTTGGTTTGTCCTATATTAGAACACAAATTTGTTTGTACCAGCGGTCTTATAAAGAATTTCGGGCATAAAAAAAAGGGGCTGTAGCAAAATGCACAGACCACATAAAGCGAAAATAACAAGGCAGGTAAGCCATTTTTATGGATAACTGCAGTTAAGTTTAATGTAGAAATTTTCATAAATGAAAATTTCAGAATTAAGATCGCTTTATGTTACGAACGAAACTCACCACTCGACGTACCCCCGTACGCCTTCGGGCAAGGGGGCTGCGCCCCTTCGTTTCGTCCGTTCTGCACTATTTTTCTAAAGCCCCAAGGCTGTTGCAAACTTGTTGAGTTTTGCAACAGCCACTATTTTCTATAATATTATTCTTCCGGCTCGTCCCATGAATGATATACATTCTGTACATCATCGTTGTCCTCAAGCGTGTCAAGCAGCTTGCGCATATTTGCTATCTGCTTTTCGTCTGTAAGAGTTGTTGTTGTCTGTGGTATCTGTGATGCCTCAGCTGATGCTATAGTGTATTTTCCCTCAAGAGCATCTCTTACCGCGCCTACCTCAAGCGGAGCAGTTTCTATCTCGATTATGCCCTCTGACACTGTTACATCCTCAGCGCCCGCCTCAAGAGCGTCCATTGTGACCTCGTCCTCGTCTATTTCGCCTTCCTCGTTCTCGATCACGATTATGCCCTTGTTATCAAACATAAAGCTTACGCAGCCTGTTGTTCCCATGTTGCCGCCGTATTTTGAAAATGCCGCGCGAACATCTGCCGCTGTTCTGTTTCTGTTATCTGTAAGGGTCTCAACTATTACGGCAACTCCGCCGGGACCATAGCCCTCATATGTTATTGCTTCATAATCCGCGCCGTCGTTTGAACCTGCCGCCTTTTTGATAGTTCTGTTTATATTGTCGTTAGGCATGTTATTTGAACGCGCCTTTGCTATAACGTCCTTAAGACTGGCGTTATTCGCCGGATCAGGACCGCCTGCTTTTACTGCTACGATAAGCTCACGGGCGATCTTTGTGAATATCTTAGCGCGCTGAGCATCGTTAGCACCTTTCTTTCTTTTAATGGTACTCCATTTTGAATGACCTGACATTCCTAACACTCCTTTGTTTCTGAAATTGCACTCACAACCTTTATTATAACATAGCTCAAATGATTTTGCAAGTGCAAATCAGATAAAATTTTGCACAATATGCCTTTTTTACGCGCTTTATGAGTTTGGAACATATATCATATCTGTGATGCCGCCGTCAGTAAGGCGGCAGAGCCTGCCGTTTACATCGAGCTTATATACCGCGTTTTCCGGCATGATCTCTTCTATGCTCAGCAGCTCGCCGTATTTATAAAGCCCGCCGCACGGCAATACCGTCTTTGCTCCGGACTCTCTGCTGTAGACATATACCATTCCCCTCGCATCTGCATACATTATTGAATCAGGTCGCTCATATGCGTATATCATTCTGCTGAAATCCTCTGATATGACCGTTTCATAGCCTGTATCAAGCTCAAACGAAATAAGCTTGGAACCTTTTTTGCCTGTCTTTTCCCTATCACTTGCTATATATATTATTGTGTTTCCCGATCTTTTATACAGTGTCCCCGAAATATCAGCTGTTTTGTTTCCATCTCCGTCCAGCACACTGAACACCGATATGCTCTCCCCGCTTTCTCTGAAGCTGTAGCTTTCGTCAGACAGCTGTGAGTATATATCTATATCCTCCCGCTCTGCCGCCTCATTGACGTTCAGTTCCCTGATATTCCCTGTTTCAATATCATACTCATACATTCCATCCTTATCAAAAACGGTAAACAGGATCCTGCTCTCATCGTACCCGCCGTCCTTACACGCGTATCCAAAGTTTTTTATTATGTATCCGGGCGTGAGCTGCTCTGCCGATATACCGTCATTCCTTATCAGCCCGTCCTCTGTATTTCTCAGATAATAAATACATCCATCTCCAATAAGACAGTCGTTTATAATACCTTCATCAAGCTTTTTAAGCTGCGGCTCCACTCCATTCATATTTATTGAATAGAGCTTGCTATGAAAGCCGTCAGTAGCAAAAGCATAGCCCTGCGCGGCATACCTCTCATTCATTCCACCGCAGGTTTTATATATATTATTTTCCGGCTGCCATATCCCGTCAGCATCTATTCCCCACTTGTCCACAGGCGGGAACAGCAATATTTCATCGCGAACAGACACGCTTTTATAGCCTGTTCCATCAGTATTTATGATGTGCAGAGCGCTGTCATCATAGCTTCTGAAAAACAGCCTGTTATCATAATATGAAATATCCCAGCCACTTATATCTGAAAGCTTTTCCCTGTTCTCACCGTTTGTATCCACCTTGTACAGGCAGCCGCCATCCGCCTTATCTGAATAATACAGTATTCCGTCAGGCTCTCTGTAGCTTTCACTTGGAATACTGTAACCGTTTTGCTCCAGTTCCTCAAGCTCCGTTTCGCTGTATTCCGGTTTCATCAGCTCTTGTCCGTCCATTGAATAAAGCCCGTAAAGGACCGGATACCATCTTGACGAAACGGTGTATGCCAAGCCTTTCTCACCGTCCGCCTTTATCACTATGTATGGTATTTCATACAAAAATTCGCCCGTATCAACATCATACACATCTGTCTTATCATTAAAGTTCACTGCAAACGCCAGTCTTTTTCCGCCGTATCCAGCACAGTTCACCACTGAATATACATCTGCCTCAAACCCCATCAGTGTTTCCGCATTTTCCTTTATCCTGAGTATTTTGCCGTCGTACGTTTCTGTCAAGCCATTTTCAAACCGCTTTATCTCATTTTCTGAACCGTCTGATGCAGCGTACTCATAATCAGCTGCTATCACCTTTGAAAACGACGAATACATCCTATATGCCATTGCAATTGCCTGCTCTACAGTAATATATGCTTTGGGACAGAACAAATTATTTTCCATGTCAGTAACCATACCTATGCCTCTGAGCACAATTACAGCCTCCGCGGCATAATCTGATATTTCTGCCATATCATCATATTCTGCGCCCTCATCTAACGCATACCATATATCAGAACCGAACGTCTTTCCTGCCCGGTATACTATTACCGCCGCATCCTCGCGCGTTATGTTCATATCCGGTCCAAAATACTTCTTTACCTCCATATTCTGTTCCGCATATATCTGTCCAAGCTGCTCCTTCCTTTTATCCTCTATCGATACGCCCTCAACTATACCATAGTTATATAAAAATGATGCGCTTGAATCCGCG
This sequence comes from uncultured Clostridia bacterium, assembly GCA_944391225.1. Classification (GTDB taxonomy): domain Bacteria; phylum Bacillota; class Clostridia; order UBA1381; family UBA1381; genus Ornithomonoglobus. The sequence goes on along the minus strand of CALXSS010000027.1, from coordinate 17,761 downwards.
TCTGTATCACTGAACACTTTCCTCCTGACATTTACATCGTAAAGAGGCTTTGTCTTTATTATCACCGATTCTATAAGATCACAGAACTGCAGCCGCGTTATCGGCTGCCTGTAATCTACAGTTCCCTCAAGGCTTTCCGGCAGCAGCTCCGCGCTTACAAACGCGCTGACTTCATCATATGACCATGAAGAAATATTTATCCACTGCTCCGCAAATGCAGATGCTGCTGTTATCGTCATCGCCGCTGCTGCGGCAATGACTGCTTTTATCATTCTATTCATATCTCCCGCCTCGCTTTCATTATATAAAAATGGTGGGGCTGTTTCAAAAATACCACAACCCCATCTTACCTATTTACTTATTACCCGCTTTCTCCCAAAAAAGCAGATCATTCCTCATTCTCGTCCACACTGTCACCGCTTATTATATATCCGGTTTCAAGTGTGTCTCCGTCATAATGGAGCACTGCCGTTCTGCCATCCTCAAGGCTGTAGGTCTCCTTATTACCATTGGCGCTGACGCTTTCCGGTGTGCCTAAATCTGGATACACCTCCGGCTCGTCCTCCTGCGGCGCTGTATCTGCTGTCTGCTCCGGCTCCTCATACACCGGCTCCTCGTACTGCTGCTCGTATGTATCTTCATAGCCGCCCTGAGGCTCCGCTGCCGCCTTTGGTTCAGGAGTAGATCTCTGTGCTGTTCGCTCCGGCGGCTTTGTCTCCTCCGCTGCATAAGCGGTTGGCTGTACCGGCTCCGTTTCTTCAGCAGCCTCTGTTTCCTGTGCCGGCGCAGCTGTTTGCGGTATGAGCTTATCAGGCTCCGGAGCTTTTACTATCTCAGCTGTATTCTCCACCGCTACGCTTACAGCGTCCGTCAGACAGATACAGCATGAGCTTGCACAGAGCACCGCCGCCACTATCACCCAAACGCGTTTCTTTTTGCGCCATGTCGCTATATTCCTGACACGCTTTTTCATCTCGCGTTTGCCTCCGCTAACAGCCGTGGCTCCCGGAACGAACCTTGTGCGCGCGGCGGCGGTTTTTATAAGTATCCTTGCATATTCCTTTTTGCTGTCGCTCACTTTCATCACATTTTCATCACAGTACATTTCAATATCATTTCTGTATATAGAAAAAGCATACCATATAACAGGATTGAACCAATTCAGGCACAGCATACACATCGCTGCCCACAATTTTAAATTATCCTTGTTCTTGTAATGGCAAAGTTCGTGCAGCAGTATATGACGCTGCTCATCATAGGAATATCCGTCAGGTAGAATAACGATATTCCCTGTCATCTGAGCAAGCTCGCCACGGCGCAGTATTATGTTCGCTCTAACGCCCAGCTTCATTTTTGCGCCATTGAGAACGTCAAGTGTAGCAGGATCATCAACGCTCTCAAAATGCGATATTTTTTTCTAAAGCTGAGAAATATTAGAGTAAACCATAAAGCCATAGCAACAGCTCCCGCCACGTATATCCATACTGCTATACCGCGTATGTCAATAGCTGCAGTTTGCACATTCTCTGTTTGAGAAAGCACCGCTCCGGCATCAGGCACTATATTATATATACTCGTCCTTGCAGGTATACTGACGTTGCCAATACAAAATATCAGCTGTATAAATAATATCCACCATGCCGCACAGTGCATTCCCGCTGTAAGCCTGCTGCGGAATATCAGCTTTATCAGCATTACAAACACCGCCGCTACAGTCATGCGCACCGCCAAGGATATTATCAGAGAATACACAATACTGTTCATTTTTTCCGATCAGTCCTCCTTTCTCCAGCCCAACGCAGCTCCCGGGCTATTCCGCCTTATTCCTCTATCTTGTCTATAAGCTCCATCAGCTCTGCCGTTTCCGCCTCGCTAAGTCCTGAGCCTTTGACAAGATTCGATACCATCATATGAACGGATCCTTTATAGATCCTGTCTATAAAATTCCTTGTCTCGCTGCGTCTTGACGCTTCCTCATCAACTGCCGGATAGTAACGCTTTCCCTGAGGTGATTCCTCCGTTCTTACTATCCCTTTCTGCGTCAGCCGCAGCACAAGGGTCTTTATAGTTGAATAGCTCCAGCCGCTTTTTGACAGCGCCTCCCTTATCTCGCCAATAAGACTTCCCGGCTTATCCCAAAGCGTCTCAAGCACCTTCCATTCCGATTCCGATATATTTTTCTCGATTCCCATATGCGCCCTCCTGAGTTTACATCTGTAGCTTCAATTATAGTTTGCACCCGTAACCTCGATTTGTCAAGTACTTTTGCAAAAAAAATTCATTTTAAGTTTAATTTAAGCTTTTTGTATTATAATTACGTCATAAAAACATTAGGGAGGTTTTAATATGAACTGCAAGACAAAAAACAAGGTAAAGCTAATACTTGACATCGTTTTGCTCGCTCTTACGCTTACTCTGTTCAATAAATCATTTATCAGCATGAAATATCACGAGGTAACAGGGCTTGTCATCATTGGCATAATGCTTATACACATAGGCGTCAATATAAAAACAGCGAAAGCCATGTGTGTAAAATTCACTCGTCTGCCTGTCGCTCTTAAAACCTGTATTATAGCAGATGTTTTATTGCTCATAAACTTCTTATGGTTCGGTATAAGCGGCGTGCTTTGTTCAAAGACCATACTTACCTCTATATCCTCGAGCAATAATATATTCAAGCTCTATCATATGGCGGCGGGCGCGTCTGCTCTTATTCTGCTCGGTATACATGTAGGGCTGCACATATGCCGCAGACCAATGCAAAAAAAGGCAGCGGTCATACTAACGGTCATTTTTGTGGCTGCCGGAGCTTACTCTATTTCAAGCTCAAGTTTCATTCGCTGGGCATCGATCCCATTCAATACTGTTTCCTCCTCTCAAACAATACAAAACGAGAAGCAAAACGGTGGCGCCGCTGAGGAACGAGGCGGCGAAAAGCCTAACATGGCAAAGCATAATGAAAATGGCAGCCTGAATGGCGCGGGGCATGAAAAACGCGGGGCTGAAAGCTCCATAGCGGACAAGGCGCTCAGTATAGCAATGTATTTTTCAATGATCGCAGCATTTTCCATGGTCACGTATATTATTGCTGTTCCAAAACGCAGGAAAGCTCAGTGTGATAACGTCAGTACCACAGCTTAATATAAAAGCGTATACTAATTAAACCACATACAAAGAAGAGGCTGTTGCAAAATGTGTGCTACAGCCCCTTCTTACGCTACATTTCGAGCAAGCTGACCTGATTTGATTCAGGAAGTCCCTCAAAGCACTTGTTATCTGCAAGAATATCAAGCACGCTCTTTGTTGCTCCTGTTCTCAGGCGCAGATCCTCAATGTTTTCAAATTCGCCGTTTTCTCTCTCTTTCATTATCGCTATAGCGGCATTTTCACCCAACCCGGGCAGAGCATTGAGCGGCGGACGTATTCCCTCAGGTGTTATTTTGAAATCGGTGGCGTGTGATTCATACAGATCTACCGGCACGAAATCAATGCCTCTTGAATACATTTCTATACATATCTCAAGTATAGGAACAAGGTTGTCCTCTTTAGGCGCGGCTATGCCCTCCTTCTTTCGCCTGTTTATATCGGCAAGTGCCTCCCTCGCCCTGTCTATGCCGCATGCCATAAGCGAGGAATCAAAATCATCCGCGCGCACTGTAAAGTATGCCGCATAGAAGGCTTCCGGCTTATACACCTTGAACCACGCTATCCTGAACGCCATAGTAACATATGCTACAGCATGGGCTTTCGGGAACATGTATTTTATCTTCTTGCATGAGTCTATATACCAATCCGGTACATTTGCCTCCCTCATGGCAGCCTCATCCTCAGGCTTCAAGCCCTTTCCCTTTCGCACGCTCTCCATTATCTTGAATGAATGCCCCGCCTCAACTCCGGCGGCTATAAGATATATCATAATATCGTCACGAGCGCATATCGAATGCGAAAGATCGCAAAGTCCTGCTCGTATAAGCTCCTGTGCGTTCCCCAGCCACACGTCTGTTCCATGTGAAAGACCTGAGATACGCACCAGCTCCGAAAAGGTCTTCGGCTTTGTATCCTCGAGCATCTGCCGCACAAACTTTGTTCCGAACTCCGGCACACCGTAGGTCCCAAGATTCGTGCCTATGTCTGCCCCCTCCACAAGTCCGAGAGCCTCGTTTGATGTGAACAGGCTTATTGTCTTTTCATCATCAAGCGGTATGGTCTTAGCGTCGATCCCGGTAAGATCCTCAAGCATTCTTATTACAGTAGGATCGTCGTGGCCAAGCTCATCGAGCTTGAGCAGGTTTGCATCTATTGAATGATAGTCAAAATGTGTTGTAAATATGGTTGAGTGTACATCATCAGCCGGGTGCTGCACAGGGCAAAACTCATGGATATTATTTGTATACGGCACAACTATTATACCGCCCGGATGCTGGCCGGATGTTCTCTTTACACCCTCGCATCCCTTTGAAAGACGTTTCATTTCCGCATTGCGCATTACAACATTTTTCTCCTCGCAATACTTCTTGACATAGCCAAACGCCGTTTTCTCAGCAACTGTTCCTATCGTTCCAGCTCTGAACACAAAACCCTCGCCGAAAAACGTCTCAGTATATTTGTGGATCACCGGCTGATAGTCTCCCGAAAAATTCAGGTCAATATCCGGCTCCTTATCACCGTTAAAGCCAAGGAAGGTCTCAAACGGTATATCATGCCCATCCTTTTTATACTGTGTGCCGCACTTGGGGCACACCTTGTCGGGCAGGTCGCAGCCGGATTGTCCTATGTCACTGGGATGAAACTCTACGTTCTTGCAGTTTGGACATATATAATGCGCCGGAAGAGAATTTACCTCAGTAATATCTGAAAGGAACGCCACGAACGACGAGCCTACCGAGCCTCTTGATCCTACCAGGTAGCCGTCGCTCAGAGATTTTCTTACAAGCTCCTGAGCTATCCTGTACATAACCGAAAAGCCGTTTGTTATGATAGAATGAAGCTCCTTATCCAGCCTTTCCTGTACCTCCTTAGGCAGAGGCGAACCGTATATAGCCTCAGCACGCGAGAGAGAGTCGTTCTTTATGCCCTCGACAGCCCCCTCTACAACAGGAGGACATTTCTTTTTAGGGATAGGGCGCACATCCTCTATCATATCAGCTATGAGATTTGTGTTTTTTACAACCACCTCATACGCCTTTTCCTTTCCAAGGTATTCAAACTCGGCAAGCATCTCATTAGTTGTCCTGTAATAGAGCGGCGCCTGATTATCAGCATCCTTAAAACCCTTATAGTGCATAAGTATTTTTCTGAAATCAGCGCCCTCCTTATCCAGGAAATGCACATCACAGGTAGCGCATACCGGCTTGCCCATTATTTCACCAAGCTCTACCACGCGCTTGTTGAGCTCCATCAGATCCTCATCTGTCTTTATATGCGGGTGCTTTTCACTCTCTTTCATATAAGCGTTATTGCCTATAGGCTGTATCTCAAGATAATCATAAAACTCCGCTATCTCCTTGAGCCGCTCCTCGCTCTCGCCCTCAACTATTGCTGTGAACAGCTCGCCTGCCTCACAGGCGGAGCCGAGTATCAGCCCGCCGCGCTTCTTTTCAAGCAATGATTTCGGTATTCTCGGCGTTCTGAAAAAATACTTGAGATGAGATTCCGAAACAAGCTCATATATATGCCGTATCCCCTCAAGATCCTTTGCAAGAAGTATAATATGGAACGCCTTGTTCTTTACCGCTGCCTTGCATATATCAAATATGCTGTTGTATTCTTTTATTTCTGTTTTGCCGCTTGCCGTAAGCTCCGCGAGCATTTTAACATACGCATTTGCTGTTGCTTCAGCATCATCTACCGCCCTGTGATGATGTGCAAGTATTACGCCAAGATGACGGCATATAGTGTCAAGCTTAAAATTAGGCAGCTTTGGATACATACACCTTGAAAGGATAAGAGTGTCCACATATGGGAGATCAAAGCTTCTGCCGCACTCCTTTGACTTCTGTTTCATAAATCCCATATCAAAGCTTGCGTTATGAGCTACCATAACACAGCCGTCGCAGAATCCTATAAAATCATCTATGATCTCCTCAAACGCAGGCGCGTCCTTGACCATAGAATCGTTTATTGCGGTAAGCTCCGTTATCTCTCGCGGGATATGTACCCCCGGATTTATAAACGATGACCATTTTTCAGCCACCTTACCATCTATGACCTTTACCGCTCCTATCTCTATTATCTTGCACTTTTCCTTGCTCAGACCCGTGGTCTCTATATCGAACACAACAAACGGAGATGATGTAGTCTGGTCGGTTATATCATACGAGATTTTTCTTGTATCATCTATCAGATAGCCCTCAACACCATAGATCACCTTTATCTTTTCATTGTTATTTGACGCGTGCATTGCGTCAGGATAAGCCTGCACGACACCATGGTCTGTTATCGCTACAGCCTTATGTCCCCAGTATACTGCGCGCGAAATGAGCGCGTCAGCAGAGGATACGGCATCCATCTGTGACATCTGAGTGTGCATGTGCAGCTCAACGCGCTTTTCCTCCGCGTTGTCCTGCCTTATCGGCGGCGCCGGTATGGCTGCCACATCATTTGCTATTATTACTACCTCTTTTGCGTAATCATCATATTTTGCAGTGCCGCGGCACGCCACATACATACCGCCCTTTTTAAGAGATTTCTTTATAGGCGGAAACAACCCATTGAATTTGCTGTCATCCTCGCCCTTGTTGACAAACATCTTTACCGTTATAGATGATGTGCCGTCAGTAAGGTCAAACATGACTATGTGCATTTCCTTGCCTTTTTTCGTTGTTATCTCTCTTTCATCAGCGTCAAATATCCTGCCTGTAACTGTTATCCTGCCAGAGCCCTCATTGATCGACGATATTGCCACTATATCCTCATCCTTTATAGGTCTGCCTATAAGCATTTCCTCTGCCCGTGCCTTTCCTATGACCTGAGGCTGTCCTGCCTCATCAGCCTCCCGCGGCAGAGTATAGAACATTACATTCTGTTTTTCACGGCTGTATCTCTCGTCCGTTTTTAGCGAGATCCCTACATTTCCGACTATTTTTTTGATCTGCTCCTCAGCCAGCTTTTTGATCACATCGCTGATCTCGCTCGCGACCTCCACATCAAGGCTGCGTCTCTGCTTGGACGCGCTCAGACGCGTTACATTCAGTCTGTCTATAGTGCTGTTGCCGCTTTTGCCAAATACCGTATCAAACTCGATCATTTCCAGAAATCCTTTCGATCAATACATTCAAAAACAATGTCAGCTTCTCCCTGTTAGCCTCTGCCGCTGCCGTTACCTCATCGGACGAAAGCGGCGTATCGCTTATACCGCATGCCATATTTGTTACGCATGAAATACCCATTACCTCAATACCGCAGTGCCGCGCGGCTATACATTCATGTACTGTGGACATTCCCACAAGATCGCCGCCCAGCACAGAGATCGCCCTTATCTCCGCCGGAGTTTCGTAATTCGGTCCGCTCATGTAAAAATACACGCCGTCCTTAAGCTGTATACCCAGCCGTTCGGCGCATTCATGAGCGCTTTTTCGCAGTCTTTTTGAATACGCCTCCGTCATATCGATAAACCGTTCACCGAAATTCTCATCATTCCTGCCGCGCAGAGCGTTGGCTGCTGTAAGCTTGATATGATCTGTTATCAGCACTATATCGCCGACCGAGTAGCTCCTGTTTACTCCTCCCGCGGCGTTTGTAAGTATCAGCTTTTTTATTCCCAGCAGCTTGAGAACACGCACATAGAACACGAGCTGCTCAGGCTCATAGCCCTCATAGTAATGCGTCCTGCCGCTAAATATCACCGCTTTATCTGTTATTATAAGCTCTCCCTTATGCGTGGGCGCCGTAGCTTTCGGAAAATGCGGTATGCTGCTGTAACTGATATGTACCCCGTTACTGAACAGCTCTCCCATTCCCGATCCTAACACTACTGCCGTATCCGGTATCCTGTCCGCTTTCCCTCGGATCATTTCTGCCGCCTCTATATAATCACTGTATTTATACACACGCTTTCGTCCTTTCATATGCAATATCCGCATAACACTATTATAGCTTATTTCAGACAAAACGTCAATTATTTTTTACCCTCGATATGCGTCGTTTTTTGTCCATCTGCAAACAGACAAAACGGGCGGAAAATCCGCCCGTTTTGTAATATGTATCCTGAGTAATACAACTCTGTTGACTTTTCTGTTCAGGCTCTGTTCAATTGAACAGTGTAAGGTCTATACATTCACCCATAGCCTTATAGCCTGCCGGTCCCGGATGGAGGCCGTCACCGCTGTCATATTTAAGCTTAAGCTTTGTAGGATCACTTGGATCTCTCATAACAGCGTCAAAATCGATAACCGCGTCAAAGTGACCTTCTTCGCGTATCCATGCATTGATGGTCTGACGCATCTGTTCCATGGTCTCATTGTAATAGTCGTTATTTCCGCATGGAAGTATTGTGCCGCCTATTACCTTTATTCCCTGCGCATGCGCCTTATCGATTATTTCCTGATATGCCTCAATTATTCCGGTCGTTATCTTTCCGTCTGCCGGACACTTTGACATATCGCCGCTAAACACATCCTCTTTCTTTCCGCCTATATCGTTAATTCCCTCAAGAACTATAAGATATTCAACTCCGGTACGGTTCTTTACCTCGTTTTCGTAACGGTCGCGTCCGCTGTCGCCGAGTCCCCAGTTATTGATGCTGTTTCCGCCTATACCGTCATTTACAACAGTAAGCTTCATTCCAGCCGCCTTAATTCGTTCCATCAAAACATCAGTCCAGCGGTTGTTAGCATTTGTTGTACAGCCGCGTCCGTCTGTTATTGAGTCGCCGAGACATGCTACTACACCATATTCAGCATCTCTGAGCACATCGATCTCTGATGCAAAATACCAGTGCTCGTTTGTTTCAGCTCCGATCATCGCTGCATCCTGAGTTGTTGCGTAACTCTTGATATATGTAGTAGTTCTTGCTCCTGAATGGCCTGTAACCTCAGTCGGCACCTTTGATGCCTTTATAGTCATAGCCAGCTTGCCCAGATCCTCAATGCTGAAGCATATAACATCTGATTCAACAGTCTTTCCAGCAGGTATCGTTACGCTTTCGCTGCCGCCGAAGGTAACCGCGGTATCTGTTGAAAGGTCTATCATTCCTGTTCCAAGTGAATCAGCTATGCGTACCGAATCAAGAACAAGATCGCTCTTGCCATAGTAGTTTGAGAATGTCAGCTTCATGTAGTCGCCGCCTGTGGACATTCTGATCTCCTGTCTTATAACGCTTCCCTCTATCGGGGTTGACGGAAGATCACTGTCCATATACTGCTGCTGAGCGCTGCCCCAGCCGGCTACCCATGCGCTCTTTACAAGAGTCGTCTTATTTTTGAGCGGCTTCATGCTGCTGTCCCATACGTAAACTGCGTCGCCCTCTGCTGCCTCAAAGTCTATCTTTACATTTTCAGCTCCTGCTGTTACAGTCTGCTGCTTCATCTTCAATGATGCCAGAGTTCCGTCGCTGTTCTGCTTTGATGTATAGACTGTTATAGTTTCATCAGCCTTTGTTCCGTTAGAAACAGTTATATATGCACCGCTGCCGCTTTCATTGAGCACAGGATCGGTTATGCTGAGAATTTCCTCTGCCGGCATCTGTGATGCGTCAGTCCAGATTATCAGATTATCGTAATTATGCGTTCCGCTGAGGTGTGTCACATAAATATATACACTGTCTGTATCAGCATAATCAATATCTGCTGAACCACTTATATTCACATATTTGCCGTTCATATCAGTGAATTCCTTCGGAGCTGAACCAAGATCATATGTATGCTTCACTGCTCCGTCTGCTCCGACTACCTCAGCTTTGAGCGAAGCCGCTGTATCGCCCCACCAATACGAAAGCATATCTATTGACACATTCAGTGTCTTTAATCCGTTATCCTTAAGAATATCGGTGATATTTGCTCTCATACCGTTATCTGCCGAGCTGCCGTTTATGAAATTGTAAACGAGCGCTCCGTTTATTATACCATTGCTTTCGTCATTGAGAGTACCCTCCTTGTACGGTGAGTATCTTTCTGCCTCAGCATCGCTTGTGAAATCGTCACTGAAAACTATCACGCGTGTATCCTGTGAAGGCGGTTCGGTCTCTGTCGGAGGTGTAGGTTCTTCTCCGCCGCTCTTATATCCCCACAATGATATATTATCATATGAATGGAATCCGCTCGGATGTAAGATGCACAGATAGATCTTGTCACCGTCAGACAGGCTTATGTTGTTTTCACCTGTTATTGTGAGCTTTGTACCATCTTCCGCGCCTTTCTGCTCTGCGAGAGTTATTGAGCTTGTGCTTCCGCCGCTTACTACCTCTGCGATCAGCTTAACTGTTGAACTGCCCCAATACCAGCTTGTTATATCAGCTGACGCGCCTATCTTTGTTACCTCAGCGTTCTTTACGTAATCGGTAATGTCCATCTTTATACCGTTCTTTTCATCCCACTCGTGTTCTTTTTCATCATCCGGAGTACCCGAACCGCTGTAGGTTATCTCCATAGCATCATTATCTACCTTTGTAGCAACAGTATTTGTTTCATCATAAATGCTGTATGCCGCCCAGTCTGATGCTGATGTATGGCTGAACAATTCTATCTTATCCTCAGGTTCATCAGATGGCGCCGGTGTAGGTATCGGATCCTCTCCTGTTCCTCCAGGAGTTTTTACTCCGCTGAATTTAATTTCCTTATACTGATGGTCATCTGACATCTGATTTATACACAGATATGTCTTTTCATTGTCAGCATATGAATACGGCGCTCTGCCTGAGATCACTATCGTATTATCCTCAGGCGGATTACTTGTGTCGGTTGTAACCTCAGCAAGTATTACTTTATTTTCACCGCTTTCATTTTCAAGGAACGCGCTCACGCTGCCGCCCCAATACCAGCATGTAAACGTCAGCTCAACTCCAAATTCGCCACCGTTATCACACTGCTTCACATAATCGGTTACATCTATCTTTATACCGTTCTTTGAGCTCCAGCCGTCCGGTGTATTAAATTTAGCGCTAAGCGTTGTTCCGTTGTTTGTAAGGACTGCGTTTTGATTTGTGTCATCATAAACCACATACTTATCCCAATCCTCCTGGCTCTTGTGGTCGAACAGCTCAACCTCCTGCGGGGCAGGGAATTTAACAGATATATTCTTTACATATATCGTAGGCTCAGCAGTGTATACGAAGAACCAAAGATTATCTGTATTCTCAAATGTGGTCTTGCATGTTACTGTAGTGAACTCACTATCATTAACAACGTCTGTTATTGGCGTTGATGCTATTATGCTGTCACCGTTCATGAATCCTATAGCAGGAGTTCCGTTTCCGCCTATCTTACCCTTTATGTCCAGCTTAAGCGTAAACTCCGTATCCTCGCCATACTGCTCGATCGCTCTCTTTACTCTCTCTGAAATGTTATACTTGAAGCCTGAACTGTTATACAGACCGGTTGTTGTATAATTCATCGCTCCATCAACAAAGCTTACGACTCTCTTATCATCATTTCCGGCAACTCTGTTTACATATCCGGCAGCAGCTGATGAAAAATCACTTTCTGTAGCCATTGAATGCTCTATTATCACTCCCGGCTGACGGTTTATTTCCTCAAATACCACCGGTCCTTCACCTGTGAATGTTATTGTATATTCACCCGTTGAAAGAGCCGTCTCCATCGTTCCATCCGGATTTTCAATAACATCTAACGGTGTTCCGTCAATGCTTATTTCTGTTCCCTCCGGAGCTGTTATGAGGTAATCGCCCTCTGCTGTTACAACAACATTCTTTCCGCTGTCCGCTATCACACCTGGTATATTCATTGTATCCTCCGGCGATAAGTGAACAAGCTCTTTCTGAACATCGCCTGCGCCAACATACCAGCTTTCTGCCGGACCTGTGTACGCGTTTCCGAGTGTAACGCCCGGAGCTGTAACTGCCAGCTTCTGCAGTGAGAATCCTGAGCTGAGCTGATATATTCTTATAGTATTAATACCGGCATTAAGAGTTGCTGTTGTCTCGTCCTCATGTATGTTTCTGAGAACGCCGTCGCCCCACTTTGTGCCGTGGTCGCCTGCAAGGAAGTTGTCCTCAAGTGAGCTGTACTCTACAGCTGCTCCGTCGTTTATTCCTACCGCGTAGCGAACATCGCCGCTCGTAGTTGTCGGATTTGAAGGAGTTGCATATACCCTGAGCTTATAATCTCCTGCTTCGTCAACTTTTACCTTGTATTCAACATAAGGAGCGTTGTCGATCGTATAATCAACGTTGAACGGCTTTGTCTTTATTGTTGAAAGAGTTCTGCCGTAATTATCTACTGTTATCCAGTTGCCGCTTGATGCTGCATAATGCTCAGCCTCAATAGAGATGATGCCATCCTTGCCAACGAAGGTCATATCCTCAAGTCCGCTGACATCAATCACCTTAGCTGTTACATTTACTGTTACCGCTCCATTAGGACCTGTGATAGTAACTGTGCCTGTGCTGTCAGTTGAAAGCTTTGCCCAGTCAATGCTTACACCTATTGTATCGCCCGAATATATAGTTCCCTCAGTCTTTGAAAGGATTATCCAGTCTGCACTTGCTGCAGCAGTATATGAGAACTTATTCTTTCCTCCGTTAGATACTGTTATAGCATACGCTTCCTTATCTGTGCTTGTAAATGTAGGAAGTGACGCTGTGCCGCCTGCCTTTGCAGCCTGTCTTGAACCGTCCACATTTACTATTATTGAAGCGTCAGATGACGGTGATACATATACTGCGCTCGGATATGCCCACTTTGTGAAATCCCATGATGTACAGCCTACATGTGCAAGCTCTGTACTCATCATATCCTTCCACTTTCCACCGCTCATAGTATTGTTATAGTAGTTCTGCATCTCTGTATCTCGAGCGATACATTCGTTTACAAGAACTGCATACTTATTTGCCAGCATGCTTCCGGCAGCACTGTATACACTGTTCAGAGCCGAATACAAGCTCATAAGGTTTACATTCGCGCTGCCTGCCGCCTGATACAATACTATCTGATAGTAAGCGTCCTTAAGCTCAGCCGGCATCTTGTCAAGCAGCTCATATGCCTTATCATATATCTTTGTCGCCTTGTCTATATATTCATATACTTCATTTGCGTCTGTAACGCTGTATGTTGAATTATAAACAATTTCCGGACGTCTTGTTCCGTTGAGCTTGAGATAATCAAGCTGAAGCTCAGCGATCTCATTTATAGTTTCTTCATCTACACCCGAATAGCCAAACTGCTGCTCTGACCATTTCTGTGTGTATTCCTCTATCTTGTTTTCGTCCTTCCATGCATCATAGTCATAGGCAAGATCAAGGAAGTATGATATTTCGAGCTCATACGGCTTAAGGTCTCCGACATTTACTATCCAGAGATCATCCATCTTATACTCGTACGCTCTTGTAAGGTTTTCCCATATCTTTTCAAGAGGAGTTGAGCTTACCCAGCGGTAGTCCATAGGAGCGCCGTGATAATCAAAATGGTAATATAAGCCCCATCCGCCCGGACGGTCTATCTCGTCAGCCTGCGGTACTGAACGCAGATTGCCAAAGTTATCATCACAAAGCATTATTATGGTATCGTCAAGAGCATCAAGCTTGCTTATGCCGTCTACCCACTCTCCGTTCTCATAACCGCCGTACCAGTATTCCTCTACCTCTTTGTAAAGCGCCAGCATTGTAGGCTCGTCGCTCTTGCCATTCTCTGCTATAATCTCAAGCTGATCAGTTATAACATTCTCGAGATTTTCAACATTCGTTGCAAGACCACCGGCAAGCTCTGAGTCAGCCTCGCCTCTCATACCTACTGTGGTAACGCTTTCAAAATCCTTGTTTCTTTCATATCCATCGCGCCAGAATTCTTTTATAGCATACGCATATTTAAAGTAATCCCAGGTAGCGCCTGAGCCAAGCGCTGCATCCTCTGATGTCAGGTAGTTTTTATATTCCTGTCCCCACTCCATTCCTGCGCGGTGCATAGGCTCATGATGTGATGTTCCCATAAGCACGCCGTACTTATCGGCAAGCCTTGCATTCTCGAGAGAATCAAAGCCCTCTGCCTGCTCTGCCGAAAGACCTGCTATACCTTCTTTATTGAATACGTTTGACCACATTGCCGGCCAGAGATAATTTCCCTTTAATCTGAGTATCAGCTCGAATACCTGCTGATAGAATGTATGGTTATATCCGCCGAAGGTGTTCTTTGACCACTTTGTAAGGTTCGGATATTCATCATTTAAGAATATACCTCTGAATCTTACAGACGGTTCCTTTGAGACCGCATTCAGTTCTTCAGCCGCAAGAACCACAGAGCTCTGCTTTTCCGGTGCAACATCGCCCCAGTATACCCAAGGGCTTACGCCTATAAGCTCTGATATATGGAACATACCATATATTGTTCCTCGCTTATCGCTTCCCGCAATTACGATAGCCTTGTCTACGCCTTCCATAGGCTGATCAACATACTGGATCTTATATACCTCATTCTTGCCCTCGATATCGCTTACATCGATTTTTGATGCGCTTACAAGAGCCTGTATGTTAGCGTCAGCTGTTGTGCCTGCGATTATCGTCATGCCGCTGAGAGCCGAAGCCTCTGTCACTATATCCGGAGTCTGTCCGCTTACAAGATTTATATCATTTGCAAGCGCCTCAGCTATGAGCGATATACCGTCATAATCTTCTCCTGCCGCGTCTATGTATATATCTGCAGCGCCGGTCGAATCAGCTATAACAAACTCACCTTCTGCCGGAACGACCGCTGTCGGCTGCTCCGCTGGCGCGCTCGGTGATTCGGTGCTCGGTGATTCAGTGATCGGCGGTTCAGTTGCCTCTCCCGCATTTCTGCTGACAATTATATTATCCACATATAATACCGGATTATTTGTCATTATGCAAAGATACGGATTCTGTCCATCCTCAAGTGTCACTGAATCTACTGTATAGCTTATGTGTGAGCTGGCTGATGAATAGAAAGTATTTTCATATCCACCATTAGTTCTTTCCAGCCAGCCGCCAGAGCCGCCCTGAGCTGTACCTGTTCTAAGCAGTCCGTCGTCTCCTGTGATCGACTCCAACGATTCTCCTGAAGCTATAAAGGTCTGCAAATGTCCGAGATTTTCAGAATCTGTAGCTAAGTCAAACGAAACATCAACCTTTTCTCCGTCTGCTATGCCAAGCTCTGAAAGATCTATTACTGCGCCCTGTCCCGGGTCAGTTCCATTATCCGAATGAGTCAATTTAAGATAATTGCCTGTCATCCCTTCCTTTTCATCTGAAACAACAGCTGATGTCATCGAATAATATCTTGTAAACGGTGTGATCCTCGAATCTCCGTTACCTTCACTTTCAAGTGTGAGCTTTACATTTTTCACATTCATATTAGGCTTGGTTATACCTATAAAGAAATACAAATTAGTTTCATACTGCGGTATAGAATTTGCCGTATATGTTATAGTAGTAAAATCTCCACTGCCCTCAGTTCCCACTGTAACAGCAGGATAATTATACATAAATCCGCTTGCTGAGTTTTTAGAATCAGCTTCTTCAGCCTGTGTTTCATTCAAAAAACCAACTCCGCCGTTATTTTCTATTACCTCGCCATAGCCGCCTCTGACATCAGCGGTAATAGTAAGCTTTCCGCTCTTTCCCTCTACGAGGTCTGTGATATCGTACCTTAATCCGGCAGAATTATATCTGCCCTGCGAGTCAGCCATGTTCATACTGCCGCCGCCGGCATCTGTCCATGATAATACAGCTGCAGCTCCTGAAACGGCCATATCTTTATATCCGTCCTTTACGGCATCGACCGCTTCCTGAGTATCCATCTTATGATCGAGCAGAACTTCTGTCTGATTGCCAAGCAATTCAAAATCCTGCTCATAGAAAGTCACAGCTTCTTCTGCGCCCTCTGCTCCCACTGACAGTGGTGCTGTTGAAAAAACTGAACACAACATTGATACGGCTGATATCAATGCTACCACTTTTTTCTTTTTCATAGAGTTCCCTCCTGTTCATATTAATACTAAATAGATTATACCACAAAAAAAAGTATAAATACATTATCATTTTTATACTCTTTTCACAAGAAAACTAACTAAATTTAGCTGTCATGAATTCTGCATATTAAAAAATGCGGCTGCATAACTCAAAGAGTTTGCGGCCGCATCGTATAGGTTAATAAAAACAGCGCGGAACTGATAATATGAACGGTAATTTTATTGCTTATCTTAATTGTATTATCGGAAAAACTTATTCAATTGATCTTTGACCCAAAAACTTTTTAGTTTCAATAATTCCATCTTCATCACTATTTCGAGAAATGCGTCTGATAATATAGCTTTTCTCTGCATCATGTGAATGCCACGAAACCGCCGCTATAACATCATTGAAATGATCTTCTATTCTATCTACAGAAAAATATCCGTCAGACTGTTTCCATTCAGTGTTAATTTTCTCTGTTTCTCTGAAAAACCGCCAGTCATAGAACAGCGTTTCCTCATCTGAAACATTGATACAGTTATCATCAATATACTTTTCCGTATAATCCTCCACCAGTATTTTTAACTCATACAGATCCTCAGGCGGATCAGATATTACAAAATATCTATAGTCAGTATTATTTACTGCCGATTGTACATGTGTGTCCGGTATTTCTTCTATTGTGGCAGTCTGCTCAGCCCTGTTTCTCTTCATCCCAAAATAAACGCATGATAATAGTAAAACTATTATTCCAATTGATATTAAAGCTTTTTTCATTTCTTAACGTCCCTTCAAATGACACAGATCAAATTTGTCATAATGGTTTTCACAATTTTCAACTTCGCTCGATAGGAATGACCTATGCGGCTGCCAAGCTGCACAGCTGTTAGGCTGTTAGTTAACTGATGTTCGCATGTCCGCGGCTGTATATAATTACTCGAACGGACGACACTCCAGCTTGAAACCATGGTCGTCTCGGCACTCCTTTTCTCGTGCCTGCGTCTCCCGGTTTCTGCGCATCCTCAAGCTCCCTTCTCCCGCCACCGGCGGCGGTCGCTTTCGGCTCAGTTAACAGCCGGGGCGGCTGTTCGCTGTGCAGGGTCGTCCACTCAATCTGGTTCAAGCCAAACAAAAAAGCATGCCGCAAGGACATACTTTTTTGCTTTGGCTCCTCGAGTCCAGCTCAATCGGATGACCTCTACAGCCGTTAGGCTGTTAGTTAACAGTCGTTCGCATGTCCGCGGCTGTATATTATTACTCGAACGAACGACACTCCAGCTTGAAACCATGGTCGTCTCGGCACTCCTTTTCTCGTGCCTGCGTCTCCCGGTTTCTGCGCATCCTCAAGCTCCCTTCTCCCGCCACCGGCGGCGGTCGCTTTCGGCTCAGTTAACAGCCGGGGCGGCTGTTCGCTGTGCAGGGTCGTCCACTCAATCTGGTTCAAGCCAAACAAAAAAGCATGCCGCAAGGACATACTTTTTTGCTTTGGCTCCTCGAGTCCAGCTCAATCGGATGACCTCTACAGCCGTTAGGCTGTTAGTTAACAGTCGTTCGCATGTCCGCGGCTGTATATTATTACTCGAACGAACGACACTCCAGCTTGAAACCATGGTCGTCTCGGCACTCCTTTTCTCGTGCCTGCGTCTCCCGGTTTCTGCGCATCCTCAAGCTCCCTTCTCCCGCCAC
>CALXSS010000026.1 GCA_944391225.1 uncultured Clostridia bacterium | reverse complement strand
ATGAAAATTTCAGCATTAAAATCGCTTTATGTTACGAACGAAACTCACTACTTGACGTACCCACGTACGCCTTCGGGCAAGGGGGCTGCGCCCCTTCGTTTCGTCCGTTCTGCACTATTTTTCTAAAGCCCCGCGAGGCTGTTGCAGACTCTTTGAGTTTTGCAACAGCCTCAGTTCTTTTTTTTGCTAAAAAAGTGTAAAAACTATGTGTAAAAAATCAAGATTAACAAAATTCAAACATTTCTTAAAAAATTCAAAAATATTAAACTATTATAATTTAGTCATAGTAAAAAACAAACAGAAAGCCTTTACAGGGCTGCGGCTAAAAGAAAGGGGTTTAATAATGAATAAAAACGATCAGGAATTTCTTGTGCAGAAGATAAGAACTCAGTATACCGAAAAGGAAAATACAAAGCTTGACGAGCTGAAAAAGCTGGATAAAAAAATAAAGCTGCCTGCTAATATGTTCGCATACATATTCGGAGGTATCAGCGCTGTTGTAATGGGCAGCGGCATGAGCCTTACAATGACAGAAATAGGGCAGAGCATAGGTATAAAAAATCCTATGATCCCGGGCATTGTTATTGGTTCTGCCGGTATGATAATGGCAGTAATAAATTATCCTGTTTACAAAAGGATACTTCATTCACGGAAAAGTAAGTATGCTAATAAGATCATTGATCTGAGCGATAAAATAATGAAAGGTTAAGGTGGAAAAATGTGTGGATTTTTCAAAAAAGCATTTCAGGATATGAAAGAAAGCGCAAAGGAACAGCATAAAGTGGATAAAGCCAATTTTGAAGCGGTCAAGGCTGAATCAAAAGCGCAATGGGAAGAGGCAAAGGCAATGCGCAGTCCGGAAAAAAGAAAAGCGGCTATGCGCTTAGAGCGAGAGGAACAGCTTTCAGCCGCAAAGGAAAGAATAGCAGCGGCAAATGAGCGTATAAACAATATAAAAAAGTGATATAAGACAAAGCGAGGTTAATATTTGAATAAAATAGACCTCGCTTTTCATTTAATATGCAGAATGTTTATCAGTTTTTATTATATGCTCGGCAAGCTTATTTGCGGTGCAATTGAAAAGCGAGATATCAATGTTAAAAATTGAGCCAAAAGATAAAAATTTCAATAAAATCAAAAATATAAACAAAACCTTAACATTTTTATGTTATAATATAATAAAAAATGTTTGGAGGGCTGCTGTATGTTTCAGATATTGGTAGTGGAAGATGACCGTGATTTAAATAAAACTGTATGCTGTTTTTTGGAGCAAAACGGATATAAAGCAACAGGATGCCTGTCTGCTGATGAAGCCTATGATGCGATGTTTAAAACAGTATTTGATTTAATTGTTTCAGATATAATGATGCCTGGAACGGATGGGTTTGAATTTGCCAAAACCGTCCGGGATCTGAATGAGAATATACCGATTCTGTTTATGACTGCGCGAGATGACTTAGCGTCAAAACAGCGGGGATATAGAGCAGGAATTGACGACTATATGGTAAAGCCGGTAGATCTTGATGAGTTGTATTTAAGAATTGGCGCTCTTTTGAGAAGAGCCAAAATAGCCTCAAGCCGCTGTATAGAGATAGGCAATTTCAGAATGGATGTTGATGAGCATACGGCGTATTTGAACGATACGGAAATTCCTATGACAATACGGGAATTTAATATTCTGTACAAGCTACTGTCATATCCGAAAAAAACATTCACGCGTATGCAACTTATGGATGAATTTTGGGATGCGGAAACCTCATCAGCGCCGAGAAGCGTCGATGTGTATATGACAAAGCTGCGCGGCAAGCTTATAGAGTGCGACGGTTTTGAAATAGTAACTGTCTATGGTTTGGGATATAAGGCGGTGCTTAAATGAATAGGAAGACAAGATACTCTCGTGTAATAAAGGGGCTGCACAATTGGATTATATTCTTTGTTCTGTTTTCATTTGTCATTACATGCTGCCTCATGCTTTTTATATCTGTTTTATCAAACAGTTTGGGCATAGTGTTTTCTGAGGAAAATTTGAGTGATGCGGCAAAGCTTACTTTTATCAATGTAATATTTATCAGTTTGCTGTTTACCGTGTTTGATAGCTTAAGACGTTGGTTCATGGTAAACAGACCGGTAAACAAAATTCTTGATGCGGCAAAGAAGATAACAAAAGGTGATTTTAGTGCCCGTATACAGCCTGTAAACACTCTGTTTGCTGATGATGGATTTAATAAGATAATAGAATGCTTTAATAAAATGGCTGAAGAACTGTCTGGGATAGAAACGCTCCGGGCTGATTTTATAGCAAATGTGTCGCACGAGCTTAAGACACCTCTTGCCGTTATGCAGAATTACGGAACAATGCTGCAACAGCCTGTATTATCTGATGAAAAACGATTAGAGTATTCAAAGGGTATCACCGAGGCAGCGCGAAGACTTTCAAATTTGATAACAAATATATTAAAGCTTAATAAGCTGAAAAATCAGCAAATGTTCCCGAGCGTTAAGGAGTATAATTTAAGTGAGCAAATCTGTGAAAGCCTTTTGCAGTTTGAAAACGAATGGGAGAAGAAAAAGATAACGATTAAAACAGATATTGAGGATGGAGTAAAAATTCGCTCAGATGAAGAGCTGCTTTCGCTTGTTTGGAACAATCTTTTTTCAAATGCCATGAAATTTACCGGAGAAAATGGAACTGTATCTGTCAGCTTGGAGAGTAAGGGAGACGTTGCGGTAATCAATGTTAAGGATACCGGCTGCGGTATGACTCCCGAAGTCGGAGCACATATATTTGAAAAATTCTATCAGGGTGACACATCTCATTCTGAAAAAGGGAACGGTCTGGGGCTTGCGTTGGTAAAGAGAGTGGTGGATATTATGCACGGTGAAATCCGAGTGGAAAGTGTTTTAGGAAAGGGAAGCTCTTTTACTGTTGAGTTTGATAGGAATTTAAGTAAAAACTAAAGAATGATAGATAGGTTGTTAAAAGTGTTGACTGTTTATGATCTATTAAAAGATATGAGGAACATTATTACACATAATGAAAGCACCGTGGTTTATTAAGCAGCGTTAAATAACGAAAGGAGCGCAACAATGGAAAATGATAAAAAAAAGTTCAGCTATACCTATTCTGCAAAGGAGCAGGAAGAGCTGATACGTATTAGAAATAAGTATTTGCCTGAAAAAGATGACAAAATGGAGAACTTAAGAAAGCTTGATCAGAGTGTCTACAAAAAGGCAACGATATATTCGCTTATATCAGGTATTGTGGGAGTTCTCGTCATGGGTATAGGGATGTGCTGTACTATGGTGT
This sequence comes from uncultured Clostridia bacterium, assembly GCA_944391225.1. Classification (GTDB taxonomy): domain Bacteria; phylum Bacillota; class Clostridia; order UBA1381; family UBA1381; genus Ornithomonoglobus. The sequence goes on along the minus strand of CALXSS010000026.1, from coordinate 24,452 downwards.
GGGAGGATAAAATGTTCATACCCGGCGTTATTATAGGATTGATCGGTATTATTCTTGTATCTCTTGCATATCCGGTTTATAACAGGATATTAAAAAGTGAAAGAAAAAAAATCGCGCCGGAAATTATCCGTCTTACAGATGAATTATTGATGTAAGCAGTAAAATCAAAATTATGTCAAAAATGAATATTAAAAGTGTTTAATAGGGAGATATGTAAAAAAAAGATCGGTGTAATTGACGTAAAAGAGATATTGTGGTAAAATAGGCATATAAAGTATAATTACGTTAATTGGAGGGAGATAAAAAATGAAGATCAAGACAACTGCTTTAGTGATGGCGCTCGCGCTTATGCTTTGCTCGTGCGCGGCAGATGTGGCGGAGAATGGGCAGGTAAAAAACAACGGTATCATTTCCGAAGAGGTAAACTGCATAAACACTACAGACGAGCGTGTGTATCTTGACGGACTGCCTATACAGGCGGCAGAGGCGGGCGGTAAAACTGTAATATCGTTATCATCGCTTGAAAAGTACGGCTTTGTTGTGAGCGAGGCGGACGGAGCAGTTAAGGTCACTACCGATTATATGCCGGAGGGCTTTGCGGGAGAAGATGTGCAGGCGGCGGAGCCGGGAGTGAAAATAGCTGATACAGTTGATAGCAGCGCTCAGGTCTATATCAACGGTGTAAAGATAGAGGCATATTTTACAGGGCTTGAGGTGTATGTTCCGGCGGCGGAGCTGGGAGAGCTTACAGATGACTATAACAGGGAGTTTGGCTACAGCGACTACAACTTCAACTGCGAGTACGACGCGGGAACAAAAACACTGCGCCTTAACGCGTTCAGGTTCCCTGAGCTTGATTCGGAAAAAATAATAGCGGAGCGCGAGGCTCTGTTCTGCAACAAGGAATTTGAGCTTTATACAGAGGGCGACAGCTCGGAGGGAGTGTATTTCGGAGCGAAGTCGGAGCCTGTATCGGGCGTGCTTGCCGGAATGATAAGCGACGGTAATGGAAACATATACGAGGGCAAGCCGAAGATATTTGAAAACAGCTTTGGCTGCTGGTCTAACTATATGGAGTTCGATCAGCGCTCGCATCAGATGACAATGCCGCTTGCAAAGGATATTGACGATTATAACTGTGTGCTCTGTATACCGTGGAACACATCTGACATTACGCAGGTGTATGAGTGCACCGACTATATGAAAGAAACGCTTGACAGCATAGCGGAATACAAAAAGCCTGTTATAATCAGATTTGCGGCTGAAATGAACGTCAGCAATCTTGGCGATTCTCCGGCGGCGTATGTAAAGGCGTTCCGGTTCGTGGCTGATTACATACACAATAATTATCCCGATATGGCTGTAATGTGGTCGTCCAATGATGCCGGGGCATTGAACAGACCTATGTCGCTGTATTATCCGGGCGATGAGTATGTGGACTGGATAGGCGTGTCAAGCTTTTTAAAGCGTGACTTTATGGGCGATCCCAATACCGGCAGGAACGCGCAGCTGTTTTTCTATGTAGGGGATTATGCGTGGGGTCAGCTCTCGTTAAGATACTTGTTTGATTTTATGGCGGAGAACAATATACATAAGCCTGTAGCTATAAGCGAGGGTGGAGTTGTGACCTCAATGCCGTACGACAGTACAAATATAGACGACTGGGCAATACCGCGGCTCAGGAGCATGTACTGGTATGTACCCATGTGCTACCCGGAGGTAAAGCTGATAACATATTTCAATCTTACTCGTGAGGAGGAGGTATACGGGTTCAGCGTTGAGGATAAGCCGGAGTATGTGGACATAATGGAGGAGGCGTTCAGGGAAGGACCGTATCTTACGGAGTATCCCTCAGAGCCGAAATTCGCGTTCGTAAAGGCAGACGGGCATATATCAACAGGCGGAGTTCTGCCGCTGTATACATATTCGTACATACCGGAGGAATACACGCTCAGCGTATCATACAGCGTGGACGGCTCAAAGCTTGCAGAGGTCACCGATATACCGTATAAATATGAGCTTGATACAGCCTCGATGGCAGATGGAAAGCATATCCTGACAGTAGATGTAAACGGAGAGCAGACAAAGGACAGCTACAGTTATGTGCTTGAGAAAAAGGGCGGCGCAGTGGAAATAAGCTGGGAGGGATGATATGAGGTTCAAATATTGTCCCGAATGCGGCGCGCCGCTCAGCGCGCGTATTCTGGGTGACGAGGGCAGAGTTCCATACTGTGAAGTCTGCGGCAGACCGTATTTTGATATGTTTTCAAGCTGTGTAATTACGCTTGTGGCAAACGAGAGCGGCGAGGTACTTTTGCTCAGTCAGGGATATATATCCAATAAATATCACAATCTTGTCTCCGGCTATATAAGCCCGGGCGAGAGCGCGGAGGAAGCGGCGAAACGTGAGGTTTTTGAAGAAACAGGAGTTGAGATCAGCTCTCTTGAGTTTGCCGGAACATACTGGTTCGCAAAAAAGGATATGCTTATGATCGGATTTATTGCGCGGGCGGATAAATCGGATATTATGCCCTCGGGTGAGGTGGACAGCGCCGGCTGGTACGCTGCTGATAAGGCTATAGACATGGTTCACCCTGAGGGCAGCGTGTCGCACGCGCTTGTAAAGCTGTATCTTGAAAAAATGTAATTAATACAGCATTTTTGTATTGCGAGGAATGAAAATAGTAAAGAAACAATGGAGGGATAGTATGAAGCTGATATTCAAGCAGAAGCTGTTCTCGTGGTTCGACAGCTATGATATTTATGATGAGAACGGGAACACAGTGTTCACAGTAGAGGGTAAAATGAGCTGGGGACATAAGTTCCATATTCTTGATTCAAACGGAGAGCATGTAGCGACACTAAAGCAGGTGGTACTGACATTCATGCCGAGGTTTGAGATGTATATAAACGGCTCTCTTGCCGGAAGCCTGTCAAAGAAGCTCTCATTTTTCAAGCCGGAATATGAGCTTGATTTCCGCGGCTGGAGAGTGAGCGGCAATTTTTTGGAATGGGATTACAGCATGATCGACAGCGCGGGAAACACTGTGGCTGTAATAAGCAAGGAGGTATTTAAACTCACTGATACATATACAATAGAAACAGAAAACGACAGCGATGCGCTCTGCGCACTGCTCGTAACTCTTGCTATAGATGCTGAAAAGTGTTCACGAAACTGAAAGAGGGCTGCAGAAAATATACAGACCGGCATATCGGGTTCTGCACTATTTTTCTAAAGCCCCCAAGGCTGTTGCAAATTTTGCAACAGCCTCCTTTTAATATATCATCTTTTTCTGTATTTCTGATTCCTGCTGTTGGGCTTATCTGGTATAGTCATTTCTATAAGTCCCAGACTGAGCGCGGGGGCGAGATAGTTCTTTCTGAACGTTGGTCTGTGCGAAAGCCCCAGCCTTTCCATAAGCTGCGCGGCAGACAGCTCATCGCCGCCCAGCCGCTCAAGCAGCAATTTAACCTGGTCGCTGACTTGGTCGCTAACTTGGTCGCTGACTTGGTCGCTGACTTGGTCGGTCTTGTCAAGCTCTCTGAGAGCGTCAAGGATCAGATGCATCATCATTTCAATAAAACAGCTGCAATCGGCTTGTTTGTCAGCTTTTGCGAGTGTGCTGTAATATTCCTGCTGACGAGCCTTTATAAGTTCCTCAACGGGAAGCCATGCGAAAAGCTCATTCCACTGGCTTAGCAGCAGAGTGTGCCACATTCTTCCCATTCTGCCGTTACCGTCAGCAAATGGATGTATAAATTCAAATTCATAATGAAACATACAGCTTTTTATCAATATGTGCAGCTCTGATCTTTTATACCATTCAAACAGATCCGCTATGAGCTGAGGAACATAATTAGCCGGCGGCGCTGCGTGGATAAGTCTGTCGCCTTCAAATATACCAACTCCGCCGTTCCTGAATCGTCCATTCTCTTTTTCAAGATCTTTCATCATAAGACGGTGAGCCAGAAGAAGGTCATCGATATTGAGCGGGTCAAGCGAGAGCATTAATTCATAGGCTTCATATGCGTTCTGGACCTCTTTTATTTCCAAAGGCGAGCCTAAAATTCGTTTTCCGTCTATAACTGCCGTGACTTGCTCGATAGAAAGCGAATTATGCTCGATAGCAAGAGATGAGTGTATCGTTTTTATCCGGTTTTCACGTCTTAGTCTGGGCGTTATACTGTCTTTGTGAAGCACAGTGACCTGCCCTACAAGCTCGCTTACCTGTGCAAGCAGATTGATGATGCTTTCAGTGATCGTGAAAGGTGGTTTGTATTCCATTTTATGCTCCTTTTGCGCGTTTACTTCTCGTTCAGTATCGCGCTCCATATATCCATATACTGTTCCGGCTGACTGTCGGCTATCTCGCCTATGCGCCAGATGGAAATATCGTTTATGCCGAACATTTTCGCGAGGTCTATCTTGTCCGTTACGCTGCGGCTGTCCTCGTACCAAATAAGATACTCTGAGCCGTCCTCGGTTCTGTAGCTCGCGTATGGGTTGCGGTAGGTCTGCGAGTATGATATTACAGTGTCGCTCTGGGCAAGTCTTTTCAAAAGCGTTTCAATTGAGGGGTGCAGCGCGGCGTGGTCTGATATTTTGCCGTCTGTCGTTTTCCATGCCGCGGTGCTCGAAAGGCTCAGTGCAAGTGCTATTTTGCCTGTGTCCTGAACTCCTGTTTCGGGGTCGGTTATCTTTTTGAGCGCGTAATATACCTCGTCAAACGGGGTCACAGGCGTGGCGTTAAAGTCTGTATTCAGAAGCTGCGGATCGAGCGTTGACGCGGCGTAATCGTGAGCCATAAGTATTACCTTGTCGGCGTATTCGCCAAGTGTTTTATAATCGTAGGCGTCAAAGTACGCTCCGCCATGCTTAAGAACAGGGTGCACGGCTATGTACAGCTTTGCGCCGCCTAACGACTGGCGCAGTTCTTTCATGAACTCGTTAAGACCGTTTTTCAGCTCCTCGCCCTTCATTCCCTCAAAGTCTATCGTTATACCGGCATAACCCTCGGCTGCGGCTGTGAGCTGGCGGACAGCCTCCGCCCGCGCATCAGCGTCAAGCAGAATGCTTTTAGAATCCTCTGTATCGGTCATGGTAACGGCGAAGTTTGCCTCAACTCCGTTTTCTGCCATATATTCGACGGCGTCGGTGTACCCGTCGGGTATGCACCAGACGTTTCCGCCCTCGCTCGAGGTGTTGAGCCTAACTCCTCCGTCATATTCAAGCCGTCCCCATCCGAATGAAACGCTGTCCATCTGCGCCGCGATATCGCGCTGCGCCCATGAGGATATGGCGTAAAAGCCGTGTATCTCGTCAAGCTTTGAATAGTATTTGTCATAAAGCCGCATCATCATAGCCGCCCCCTGCTCGCGCAGAGCCGGGCTTTCGGGCGCGAACTCAGTGTCGGTTATTCCTGTTATTATGCCGAAATCTCGCGCTATGGCTATGTATCCCGAATCGGCGGTCACATCGGAAAAGGTGTTTTCTGTTTCTGACTCGGCAAGCGTCTTATAACCGAGCGATCTTATAAGCATCACTGCCATTTCGCGCCTTGTAATATTATCCTCAGGGCGGAATGTGTCCCCGTCCGCCGCTCCGTGCGCGGCGAGTATGTTTACGCTGCTGTAATACCAGCTGTCGGGGCTGACGTCCGAAAAATGCTGCTGCGCGCTCTCATTTTCCCAGCCCATCAGCCTTGTGAGCATTGCCGCAAATTCGCTGCGCTTTATCTCGCTGCCAAGCCCGAATTCGTCCTCGCTGCGCCCCTGCATTATTCCGGCTTCCGCCGCCCGCGCGATGGTATCCTCCGCCCAGTGCCCTGCCGGAACATCGCTGTAGGCGTGCGCCGGCGCCGAAATGGCACAAAATGCAATGGCGGCGGGTATTATCAGTTTTTTCAGTATACTCATTATATCATCTCCCCTGTCGTTTTATACGTCCTGCGCATGATCCTCAGCAGTTAAAGATCCACAACTGTCACTGATATTATTATACAAAGTCCGGCAGTAAAAGTCAATATATCGGCAGGACAAATCATTTGCTTTTCCGATAAATGCAAAAAAGATAAAAATTGAGAGAGAATAAAAAACACGGCTGAACCCGTGAGTTATAGAGGTCCAGCCGTGTTTTTTACTGTCTTTTCTGTATTATTGACATGCCTGTCGCATTTACTGACTCTGCTCCGTTGCGGAACATGGATCTTGCCATATTATCCTGAGCGTTGTCAGGAGTTATGGAAGAAAGCTCTGTTAGATGAATATTGCTGTCGAACATGGTCACGTTCAGCTCCGGATCTTTATATATTTTCATTCTGCGCTGCCTCCTGTGTATATATTGTTGCTGTCGTTTCTGAAGCTTTCAATATCCTCAGCTAATATCGAGTTGTTATTATCAAGAGTAATATCTCCGTCCGCTGCGCCCGCTGTGAAGCCTGCCTGCGCGTTCGGCGCGTATATTCCGTCTATGATGATGCCGAATACCGCGCTGCCGCCTGTGACGGTCGTTGGCAGTGTAACATTTACAGTGACAGGAGTTGTGTCAAGCTCGTTCGATACGCTGAAAATACCGCCATTATTGATTTTTACTGCATATGTGTCCGCGATAGCCGCTCCACTTGTCTCACCTGACTTCTTGATATAAGCGCCTGATGAGGGGAGTATGAGAGTCCATTTTCCGCTGTTGGTCGAATAGGTAAAATCACGCTTTGTCATAAAGCCTGTTGCTATCGTGTTTCCGAAGTCTGACGTTCCCTCTCCGGCGTTTGTTACAAGACTATCGTTATAGTATGTTCCCGACTGGAGAATACCGCTGTCAGTTTCGCTGTTTTCGGGAACGAATGAGAGATACGGATCAAGCGGGACCTCGCTGAAGCGGGCGTATATCGTTACAGGCTGTGTTACAGGGAATGAGCATATCTTTGATGCACTGTCTGTATAAGCTCCAAGACTGCGCCATGTGCCGGAGCTGTCCTGATAGAACCAGCCGTCAAAAACGAATCCGCTTGAGGCAGTTGGCTTTGAGGCTATGCTCTGACCTGTGAGCGAGGTGCATTCCGTATCAGCTCCTGATGAGCTGCCTCCTTCGGTGATGTTGTATATCACTGCTTTTCCGCCTGAGCTGTCTCCGTATTCATAGGCGTCCGAGCCGAAATGCTGGGTAGCCGTGATCACGTTATGCTTTAATCTGTATACAGCTATAAGTCTGACTGTGGAGCCTGATTCAGCCGTGTATACATTATCCTCCGCGCTTATGGTCAGGGTATCGTCCGCATAAGAGATATTGTGTTTCTGCGGGATCACAGCGTTTTCACCTGTGCCATCTGTTACATATTCACCATTGATCGCAAGATCCCAGCCGAGGAACTCTATGTTATCGCCTGTCGGCGCATCGGTTTCTGTTGTTTGCTGGGTGAAATCGTCAAAATTATAGACCGTTGTTTCTGTTGAGCCTTTAAAGCTGCCGCCGTTGGGATCATAGATCAGCAGGCTTGGTGTAGCGTAGCGCAGGGATACATAAGTGGGCTTGTCAACGGTCACTTTATATGTATATATGCCGTCGTTTTCTGTGAATGATGACGCGCTCACAAACGCGCCGTTTATGGTTGCGCCGTCAAAGGTATAGCCATCGTATGGCTGAGCGCTTATCGTGACCTCTGTTCCGGTCGAATACATGCGGTAGCCTGTCTGTGATTCCTCAATGCTCAGCGAACTGTCATTGTCAGCCTGCGCGCTGCCTCTGCCGCCGACGCCCGTCTGCAAGGTCAGACGGTAGTTTATACCGAAGGTTATATCATCAAGCAGATTTCCCTCATCGGGTGTCTCAAGCTCGCCGCTGCTGCTGTTGCGCGAGGACAGGGCGGTCATTGCGAAGGTGGTTTCAGTCTGACCCTCCGGTACAGTGTATTCAACGCTGTAAGTGCCCCAGCTCAGCGCGTTGTCGGTGATTATCCAGCATTTCCATTCCTGATCGTATTCAGTTGTCTTAACTGTTGAAACACAGGTCGCGTCTATATTATCGACCGTTCAGAGTTACCGAAACACTGCTGTGACCGAGCAGCTCGCTAAGCAGCTTTATATCGACGCCGAGGTCTATCATGTTATTTGCGAAGGTGTGCCGCGTAACATGGAAATTTCTGTGGCTCAGCTTAAGTTCGGCAAGCAGCTTGGAGAACTTGAACTCAAGCAGCCGCGGTTCAATGAATCTGTCCTCAGAGAGCGTGAGGGCATAGCAGCTGCGGTCAACCTCCATAAACAGTCGTTTATACTCCTCTGCGATGAAATCAGGCAATGGTATAACTCTTATTGAGCTTTCGCTTTTTGGGGTGCTTATTATTATCTTTGTTTTGCGCCCGTCTGAATGAGAGCTGTTGCGAACTCTCTGAAGAGTTTTGCATATACATAAGGTATTGGCGGCAAAGTCGAAATCATCAGTTTTCAGCGCGCACAGCTCGCCGATGCGTATGCCGGTATAAAGGCAGAGGAGTATGCCGCAGCTCACCGGCGAGCCGTCTTTTATCAGGCGGCTTTCTATTATGTGCTGTTCCTTTTCGCTGAACGATTCAACGCGTTTATGAGCGGCTTTGACGCTGGGCATATTTATAGAAAGCAGATATGAATACTCGCTGTACTCCTGTGCGGCAAATCTTATAACAGCATAGACAAGGTTAATAATCCCTTTGATGTATTTGCGTTCAAGACCTTTGCTGTTCAGGGCTGTTAAAAAGCCTGATATAAGGTCATAGCTAATGTCCTCAAGCCTTGTAGCGGCAAAGTGATCTTTTATCTGAGCGTTGTAATACTTGATATACGTTGAAATTGATGAGGACTTGATCGAGCTATATTCTTTATAAGCTACAAAGTTCCAGAATGTTTCGTTAAAAAGCATTTTTTTACTCCTTTCCTGTTGACTTTTTTTCGAAAATATGTTATTATTTAGAAAAGTTTTCGGTAAATCAGACATTTACCGAAAACTTTTTTATTGATCATTATCAGATACTGTTTGGCGCTGAAGGATAATTTTTCAGAAAAGCAAACCATACCATGAAAGTATATCAGAAACAGCGCGTATGGTCTGTGATGATATAGAATTAAATGTAAATAATATGTTAACAAAGGCTGTTTAGAGTTGATATTGACCGATACAGCTGAGACCTTGTTCAAGGCTGAGTTTTGCCGCGGACAGGGCGAAAGCTCAGCTTGTTTTGTTTTCAGTCGGATTTGTGCATAAATCGGATATATCATTCACGGCTATTGACAGCGGCGGCGCTGTGTGCTATATTAACGCACAAAGAGGATCATGGAGGTGTTTTGAAATGAACAGGATAGTTATAACAGACGAACGGCTTTCGGAGCTGGGCGATCTTTACGGCATATTTTTTGAGGATCTCAACCATGCTGCAGACGGCGGACTTTACGCGGAGCTTGTGCGGAACAGGAGCTTTGAATTTTCGCCGATAGATGATCAGACCTACAGCGGTCTTACGGCGTGGATGGAGCATCAGCCGGAGGGGACGTCGGTTTCGCTCTCGGTGTCGGACAAGGCTCCGATGTTCAGTGAAAATCCGCATTATCTGGTGATGGAGGTAAAGACGAACGGAACGCCTGCGGGAGTTAGGAACGAGGGCTATAACAGCGGTATGCCGCTGTATAAGGACAAGGCGTATAAGCTGAGGATATGCGCGGCGGCGGAGGCAGGAACGGTAATAACGGTGTCGCTTGCCGGAGCAACTGGCGAGGTGTATGACAGCGCGGAGCTGACGCTTGATGAGGAATGGAAGGAGTATAGGGCGGAGCTTAACGCTGTGCGCGATGATTTTTCCGCAAGGCTGCTCATCACGATGGAGCGCGGCGGCAAGGCGAGAATAGCGTATGTATCGCTGTTCCCGGAGGATACGTATAAAAAGCGCGAGAACGGGCTCAGAAAGGATATAGCAGAGATGCTCGCGGAGCTGAAGCCGCGGTTTATGCGTTTCCCCGGCGGCTGCCTTGTGCATGACGGATCATTGAATAAGGATGACCGCGACGCTAATTACAGATGGAAGAATACCATAGGCGATGTAAGGCGGCGCGCGTCAAGGCGAAATAACTGGAGATACAACCAGAGCTTAGGACTGGGATATTATGAGTATTTTCTGTTCTGCGAGGATATAGGCGCAAAGCCGCTGCCAGTGCTGTCAGCCGGCTACAATCCTCATTCAAGGCAGGCTGTGCCTATGGACGAGATGGGCGAATGGATAGAGGACGCGCTTGACCTTATAGAGTTTGCAAACGGCGCGGCAGACACAGAGTGGGGCGCGGCGCGCGCAGAGCTTGGTCATCCGGAGCCGTTCGGGCTTGAATACCTTGCCATTGGCAACGAGGAGGTAGGTCAGGGCTTTTTTGACAGATACGAGGTAATACACAGGGCGGTGCGCGAAAAGTATCCGGAAATAAAGCTTATAAATTCAGCCGGACCGTTCTGTCACGGCGGCGAGTATGAGCGCGGCTGGAGCAGCGCGCGCAAAAACGGGTCAGATATAATAGACGAGCATTATTATATGACGCCGGAATGGTTCATAGCCAATGTTCACCGCTATGACAGCTTCAGCGCGGACGATCCGAAGGTGTTCCTTGGCGAGTACGCGTCATGGGGCAACAAATACTATAACGCCGTGGCTGAGGCGGCGTATATGACGGGGCTTGAAAACAACGCTCACGCCGTAGCTCTTGCCTGCTACGCGCCGCTTTTATGCAACGCGCAGTATGTGAACTGGGAGCCGGATATGATATGGTTCGATAACCACAGGGTATACGGCAGCGCCAATTATTATGTACAGAAGCTGTTTATGAACGCTCAGCCATCTTATTTGCTCAGGACACAAAAGGAGGGGCTTGAAAAGAGGATAGTGACAGGTTCTCCCGATATGGGCGGAGAGATAAGGCTTGCGGCTGATAAATGCTGCGCCGAATTTACGAATATACGCATAACCGACCGCGTCAGCGGCGAGACGCGGACTTTGCCGGATATAAAGGCGCTGTCGGACATGCACGAGCTTGGCGGTATATGGTCTGAAAGCTACAGTGTGGAGCTTGATGCCGTGCGTCTTTACGGAGAGCTGGGCTTTAAGCTTACGTTTGGCATGACAGACGAGGCTCACAGGATAGTGTGGTCTGTAGGCGGCTGGCAGAACCAGGACAGTATAATAGACAAATTTGAGGAGCATGGCTCATGTCTTACGCAGAGCAGGTTTTCTGTGGAAACGGGCGTAAAATATTCGCTGCGGCTTGATATAGACGGGCGCAGGATAAGAACATACATAAACGGAAGGCTTATGAACGATGTGACTGATAAGCAGTGCGTGCGCGAGGAGCTGTATTATACAGCCGGAGCAGATGATAACGGAGATATAATATTCAAGGCGGTAAATGTGAATGACACGCCTGTAACAAGCGAGATATGTATACCGTGTATCGTCAGCGCGCAATGCAGTGTCACGGAGCTTTCGGGCTATGAAAAGGACGAGATGAACAGCTTTGACGAGCCGGAGCGTATAAAGCCGCGCGAATATGGGCTCAGGATAGAGAATGGCAGGATAGAGCACAGCTTCGCGCCGCTCTCTGTAACGGTGTTCAGGATACACGCCGCAAAATAAAAGCGGCGGATGATAATTGACATTTCAGGAAAATACTGATACTTGAATATATACTGATTTAATGGTATATTTATTGTATGCCGCAGACAATATAAAACAGGAGGAGCGTATGCGGATCCTGTTCCGGCTGCGGATGATGGGAGTGATCAGTATTTTATGAAAAAAGAAAAAGGGCTGTCGGCTATAGAGCGGCTCGGCAAAGCCGTGCCGGATCCGGTGATAATCTTTGTGATACTCTATATAATAGTGCTCGCGGTGAGCGCGGTATGGGGCGGAGCGGAATTTTCAATGACGGGCGGAGACGGCGGCTCAGTTGTGTACAGCATAGAGAATATGCTTACAGCTGAAAATATCAGATGGATATTTGAAAACGCGCTGCTTGAAAATTGGCTTGGCTATGCCGGAGGAATAATAGGCACAATGCTGATAGTTATGTTCGGCATAGGCATAGCGGAGGAATCGGGACTTCTGTCCGCGCTTATAAGGCGAGCCGGAGCGGGAATATCGGAGCGGCTGCTGCCGTTCGTGCTCGTGTTTTTGGGAATAATGAGCAATATTGCCACAGACGCCGGGTATCTTATACTTATACCTCTTGCGGGTCTGCTGTATGCCGGAATAGGGAAAAATCCGGTCATAGGCATGGCGGCGGCATTTGCCGGAGTAAGCGCGGGTTTCAGCGCGAACCTGATACCGGCTACTGTGGTCGATGTAATAATAGGCACGAATGCCGAGGCGTTCGCGGAGAATCAGGGAGTGCCGTTTTTGTCGTATCTTGGCAGAGCTATGAACCCTGCCACTATGGACTATTATTTTATAGCGGTTTCGACATTTATGCTTGTGGCGATAGGCGGCTTTGTAACTATAAAATTTGTAAAGCCAAAGCTTGAAAACAGCGGCTATGTGATACCTGACGATGTAAAGCTGAACGATTTTAAGGTGGGAGCGGACGAGCGGCGCGCGCTGCTCTGGGCAGGACTGGGGCTCATAATAACGCTCGCGGGAGTAGTCTGTCTTGCGTTCGGGCCGCTCAGGGCATATACAAACGAGGCGGGAAAAAGCGTGACGCCGTTTCTTGACAACATCATATTGATAATAACGGCGCTGTTTTTTGTGCCGGGGCTGTTTTACGGCTATGCCTCAGGAAAATTCAGGAAGCCGAATGACGCGGTCGCGGCAATGGCAAAGCAGCTTGGCGCTATGGGATATGTGCTGGTGCTGACGTTTTTCTGCTACAATTTTCTGTCGCTGCTGACGCGCACTAATATAGGAACATATATAACCTATATTGGCGCGAGCTGGCTTGAGGCTGTCGGCGCGGCGGATTCACCGTTGCTGCTGCTTATAGGATTTATAATCATAACAGCTGTAATAAACCTGTTTGTGGGCGGACTGACCGCGAAATGGCTGCTGCTCGGACCTATATTCATACCAATGCTTTACAGGGTGAACGGGATAATGACGCCGGAGGTGGTCTCAGCCGCGTACAGGATAGCGGATTCATCTACCAATATAATAACTCCGCTTATGACATATTCGGGAGTGATACTAATGTATATACGCAAGTATAAGCCGGATTTCACAATAGGCTCGCTCATAGCGGTGATGTTTCCGTATTCGATCGCGTTTTTGATCTCATGGACGTTGCTGCTGGCGGTGTTCATATTCACAGGCATACCGCTCGGCTTCTAAACGGCGGCTTTAGCAAAAAGACTATTTAAAACGCCCTACAGCGTGCGCCAACGTGCTGTACCCCTTCGTTTCGACCGTTCTGCGCTGTTTTTCTAAAGCCCCCAAGGCTGTTGCAAACTCGTTGAGTTTGCAGCGGCCTTTTTTTGTCCATTTTGAAATGTTGGGGTGCAGGGGCGTATCCGCAAGCTATTAGCGCAGCGGCAGTTACATTAAGCATGCTGTTTGGGCTAATGCCGAACGCAGTGTGGGCTGAGGGAACTGATACCTCAGGCGAAAATGAGGCGAAAACCTACAACTTTGGGATGAACATTTCTGCGAATGAAGATCCCACAGAGGAGATCGCGGAGCAGGAGGCAGACTCAGCGGTGGTAAATTCTCAGGATGAGGGCGATATGTCCATCACCTTAGAGGAAACGTATGAATATGAGGACTGGGACGAGGCAGGCATCCTTGCAGAGGAGGGCATTGACTATGCTGTGGATGATGATGGTAATTATACTATATATACCGCGGCAGGACTGGCGAGGGTGGCATATCTTACAAATAACGGTTTTGAGCAGTTTTTGGGCAAGACCGTTACTCTTACAAATGATATAGACCTGACTGACGCGGGAGTAAAGGGTTACAGCAGAGATACTGTAGATGAAACGAGCAGCTGGAATCCTATAGGCAGCTTTAAATATACAGCAGCAACTGATTCTGTTGATATCAAGCCGTTTATGGGTGTGTTTGACGGAGCCGGACATAAAATAAAAAATCTGTATATGAATGTAGATGAAGAAAACACAGGTCTCTTTGGCACAGTCTTTACCGACATGACAATTGGCGGAGAACAGGCGGTCATCAGGGATGTGATAATAGAAGGCGCGGATATTAAATGCGGCTTTATGGCAAACTCATTTTTGGTAGGATTTTTATCGGAGACGATCATCACCGGATGTATCGTGGATGAGACCTCTGTGATGACTATTAAAGGTAATGCCCAAATGAACGGAGGAATAGTTGGCGGAGCGCAGACGTCAGGACTGAATCTTGGCGGCGAAATATATAGAGGATTGTGTAAACAACGGCACTATTTCAGGAGGTATGTTGACCGGAGGTATTGCCGGAGCTACAGGTCAGCGCATCATAAATTGTAAGAATAACGGAGCTATATCCGGAATTTCCGAAATAGGCGGAATTGTAGGATATTATCAGGAGGAGGGCGGAATAGCCCCGTTTGAGCTCATCGGCTGCTTAAATAATGGAAGCGTTTCGGCGGGAGATGGCTGGGCAGGCGGAATTACCGGATTGACTGAAGTGTCAAGCGAAACAAGCCTTATAGCGCGCTGCTATAATACAGCAGAGATCTCAGCTTCGTCCCTGTTAGGAGGCATTGCAGGAGAAACCACTAACGCAAATATAGAAAATTGCTATAACACAGGTAAAATATCGGGTAATAATAATGCAAATTACGCGGGCGGAATATCAGGTTATTTTGAAACTACAAGCTCTGTTTCAAATTGCTATAATGCAGGAGATATAGTAAACACAAAAGCAGACAAAACAGGCGGAATAATCGGGATGAATAAGGAAATGGCGCAGAACTGCTTTTATCTTGAGAATACCGCGGAGCCTGAAACCGGCGGATCTGTTATGATAACAAATGAAGAGCTTGCAGATCAGACCACATTCACAGACGCCGGCTGGGATTTTGAAGCTGTCTGGACTATGTCGGCGGAGCTGGGAAGACCTGTTCTGCAGTCTGTTCCGGAGGAGTATGTTCCCGGAGCAGAGCAGACCCCGTATCTGATACATAACGAGCAGGAGCTTAAGGAATTCAGAGATAATGTAAACAGCGGAAATACCGGCATATATGCAAGACTCGTGGCTGACATCGTACTGAATGATGGTATTGATATGGCAGAGCTTGCGGCAGACGCTGATGGGAACGTGACATATGAGGGCGGCGCTGTTCCGGCTGAATTCACGCAGTGGGAGCCGATAGGCAATAGTGCGAACGCGTATATAGGCACGTTTGACGGAAACGGTTATACTATAAGCGGATTGTATATCAATTCCCCGTCAGAAAATTATAAGGGCTTGTTCGGAAATATTAAAACTGGCGTGTTAATAAGCAATTTGAATGTTTCAGGCGCGGTCAGAGGAAACATGTTTGTCGGTGGCGTATCGGGCTGCAATTACGGCAGCATCATTAACTGTCACAGCAGCTGTGTTATATCAGGCAGCACAATGATCGGCGGAATAACGGGGATCGGTACCGGATCAATAGAAGAATGCAGCAATAATGGAAATATATATAGCTATTCATCAAATACAGATAAAATGGTCGGCGGTATAATAGGCAGCAATTCCACAGGGGCTCGTCTGATCAATTGTGTAAATAATGGTAGTGTTAAATCTGAAAACGGAGAATACAACTATATAGGCGGCATAGCCGGTATTAATCATAACGAGCTCAAAGGCTGTCTGAAGAGAGGCTCGGTCGAGGCAAACGGCAGCTTTGACGCGATCGGCGGCATAGTGGGCAGCAACATATTTTCTGTTTCTGATTGTGTAAATGAGGGCAGCATCACTGCGATATCGCTTGACGGAGCGCAATACATGACGATGGGCGGAGGTATCGTCGGGTCGAATACCTATATAGTGAGCGGCTGCTCATCAAGCGGTAAAATAATGGGAATCGGAAGTAAGGCTTCCGCCGGAGGAGTAGCAGGTCTCTTGGCGTGGGATTCGTATTCGCCAGATTTTCCGTATTTAATTGAAAACTGCTATAACACAGGCGAGGTCACATCGGATCGTTACGCGGGCGGTCTGGTCGGCTATTTGAACGCCGGTTCTGTAAAGAACAGCTATACCAACGGCAGGGTACAGGGCACTATAGAGCTTGATGGCGTAAAGGCGGACGGTATTATCGGGTATTACAATAGCTACACGCCTGATAGAGCGCCTGCAGAGAACTGTTATTTTATAAGTGATGAAAGCTTAGGCTATGAAACGATCGAGGGAGTAGATCCAAAAACAACAGAGGAGTTCGCATCGGGCGAGGTGGCATATCTGCTGCAGGCGTCTCAGACTGATGGCGGATCTGGCGCGATACCACAGGTGTGGGGACAGGGTCTTAAGGGCGGCATGGCAGACGCGTCGCCGCTGCTGACAGATGCCGAAAGCAAGACTGCATACAAGGTCTCATTCATGGTGGGCGGCTCGGTATATGATGTGAAGTACGCAAACCCAAGCGGAACGGCGTCACTGCCCAAAGAGCCGCAGAATGATGCGTACAGCTTTATCAGATGGTCGCAGACCGAAAGCATAGACGGAGCGGAATTTACTCTGAATACGCCGGTATCAGCGGATATAAGCGTGTATGCCGTATGTCAGGAGATGTACGGCGGCAGTGATGGCGAAAAAACTGTGACAGCAGCATACAGAGAGGGAGCTGTGCAGGATCTGTCGGAGTTTATGGAATATGCGGCTCAGACCGAGGTATCTGGCAGATTTACTTATACTATAACCGGAGGAAACAAGGATACTGAAACTGAAAACGGAAACACCGTTGCGGCAGAGATAAGCGGCGATATGCTTATGATCCCGGCGGATACTAATGCGGACACATATATTCTGAAAATAACCGCGGCGGAAAAGGATCCGGTGATCTCGCTCATGGAGGTGGATCACGGAACAGAGCCGGTAGAGCTTGAAATAACAATAATTATCAAAAGGGCGGAAACAGCGGTAACGCTCACAACGGAGAACGCGCAGGGCGTGGGTGAAAACCGTTCAATAGACTTGACAGCGCAGGTGAGCGGAGCGGCAGACAGCGGACAGCCCGGAGGAACGGTAGAATTCTATAACGGCGAAGAAAAAATAGGCAGCGCAGAGCTGACAGAGGGCAAAGCGGTATATACATGGAGCAATGTACCTGTAGGCACTCACAGTCTTAAGGCGGTATATGCAGGTGATGACTGCTACAGCGGAAGCGAGGGAACAACAGAGTACGACCTGGACAAGGACACTCAGCAGGTGCTCGTAATTGAGCCGGTAAGTGAAAAGACGTACGGCGATGCGCCGTTCATGCTGAACATGAGCGGGGGCAGCGGCAGTGGCGGTGGCGGCGGTGTCGCAAGCTATACCGTTAAGTTTGACACTCAGGGCGGCAGCGAGATAAGCAGTCTGAGCGTGACGAGCGGAAATACAATAGAAAAGCCGTCTGACCCTGAAAGAGAGGGATACACGTTTGCAGGCTGGTACACTGACAAGGAATGCACAGCAGAGTTTGACTTTGAAACTAAGACAACAAAGAGCATCACACTGTATGCTAAATGGACTGAAGCTGTTGAGCCTGAACAGACTGCGGAGCCGGAAATCACGCCGGAACCGTCGCAAGAGTGGGAAAATCCGTTTACTGATGTTTCTGAAAGCGACTGGTTCTATGAGAGCGTAAAATATGCGGCAGAAACGGGGTTGTTCAGCGGAATGACCGATACGACCTTTGAGCCGGATACAGCGATAACAAGGGCAATGCTCGTAACTGTGCTGTGGCGGAGCGAGGGCGAGCCTGTAGTGAATTACGCGATGATGTTCAGCGATGTGGATCAGGGAGCATATTATGGCGAGGCAGTACGCTGGGCAGCGTCAGAGGGCATAGTAAAAGGATATGATGAGAGCACGTTCGCGCCTGATGATCTCATAACGCGCGAGCAGATAGCCGCGATACTTGAACGTTTCGCAGGCTATAAAGGAATGACCACGGACGAAACGGCAGACATAGGAGAGTTTGCCGATGCGTCCACGGTATCGGAATGGGCATATGAAAATGTACAGTGGGCAGTAGGAGCAGGGATAATAAGCGGCAGAACAGACGGCACGTTTGATCCTCTCGGCAGCGCAACACGCGCAGAAACAGCGGCAATGCTCCAAAGATTATTTGAAGGATGAACAGTGTGCGGCTGCTGCGCAGATCAGCCAGCAGCCGCGCCGGACTGACAGATCGATCCGATTATGAGGGAACGACAAACTATGCAGCAGAGTGTTCTGTAAGGGAGCAGCTCTGCTGTTTTTTTTGCGGATTTTGGAATACTGCGCTGTGCGGACAGGCTGTACAGCCCGGGAAAATGCACATCTGTGAGCTTGAGGGCATATTTTATTATACGAGATATTACAGAATAGGGGGATCAGATCAATGAGACAAAACGAATCGGACAGAGGGTTTAAAATATTAAGGCGCAGATGTGATGATGAGAAAATATGCTGCTGCCGCGGACCGCAGGGAGAGCCAGGGAAAACGCCTGTCGTGACAGTGGGAGAAACGGAAACGCTGCCGCCGGGCTCGGCGGCGGAGGTGACGGCGGTGCAGACGTCTGACGGAGTGGAGCTAAAGTTCGGCATACCGCAGGGAGAGGCGGCAAAGGATGTATTCGCATCGTTTGTACTGTTTGAGGTAAGGCTGACAAACGGCCAGCTCATACCGCTGATGACAGCGACGCCAGATACAACGGGGAATATAGTATTGCAGGATGATACTCGAATAGTATTAAAGCCCGGATATTATCATATAACCTACAGCGTTTCTGCTGTGCTCGACACACCGGGATACATGCAGATCACGCCGTCATATAACGGCGCATCACATCTGGAATACGGCATATATTTCAAAACAAATACCGCGTTATCAAGCGCGTACGGGACCAGTTCTATAATAATCAGTGTTCCGTCACAAACAAATTTCACTCTTACCTATAACAGCAATGTGCAGAGCCGTTCCGGCGCTGCAACAGTAGCGATAATAAAGCTGAACAGATAATATTAGACTGCAAGGCTGTTGATCTGTGGCAGATCTGAAACGGTTGCGTTTGCAGACGCAGGGTCAGTCACACCGCAGTATCTGTGCTACAGAACGCCTGATAAATCAACAGGAAAGCTTGATTTCAAATCACCGTAACGCTTTCAAGCTCAAAAGACAGTATAAAATTCACTGAGCTGACATCAAGTATTTCTATACCTCTTGCAGCAGGTGCATCAGACGAGTACACATACGTGGAGGAAAGAACCTGTCCTCATACTATACAGGCGGAGAGCTAAGAGACAGAGTGCTTTCGCAGATCAGACCGGGCGATTATGTCATGATAGGCGATATGGGAACTAATGGAATGGGCAGCTATTTCAAGGATGACTTCAACTACTATATAGACGCTTGTATTGCAATGGGAGCAAAGGTAATACTTAACTCTTATTCACCGCACGGACCGATGGGCGGATTTGAAAGCGGATACAATGCGGAAACAAACGTATTTGAGGCGTACAGAAAAGACTCATATGATGAAATAGTAAGAGAAATTTATGAGGAAAGAAAAGACAGCGATACTGTAATAGGCTTTGTAGACATAGGAAAGAATGCTGACGCAACCTTCAATGCGTATGTAGATGATTATGCGGCAAACGGATACTCATCAAGAGCAGAAGCAGCCGATGCGATAATAGCATGCTTTGGCGATCACAATCATTACAGCGATGGTCCGTTGGCATGCCAGCTGATGATCGAGGGATACAACGGCACAGCAGGAATAGTAAGCAGTCTTTACGACATTATTGCAGCTGATCTTTCAGGGGAATGATTTAGAAACAGTGATATTTGCGGTCATTTGCACCTAATCTTGAGTGGATCGGATGGACTTGTAAGATCTTCACCCTCGCCACACAGCCAGTCCATAGACACACCAAGAGCTTTAGCTAAAATTTTCAGCTCAATATCACATACATGACGCTGATTTTTCTCTATCCTTGAAATGATAAGCGGCGTTATATCATATCCCATAAGATTGATTTTTGTTGCCAGATCCTCCTGAGTCATAGGGGGCTTTTGCAAAGCTCTCCCCAGTCTTACGCGTCCACCACAGATATTCCCCGAAATTAAAAATGATTTTTTTGCCATAGTTATACCTCTGAATGTATTATTTGTTCTCTGCTATTTTTTGGTGTTTCAAACGGCGGCTTTTATGTATAACAGTATCAAAACTACGCAGCAGTATTTTTATTCAGTAAAAAATCATAAATATTGGGGTTTGCATATCTGTTATACAGGCAATTGATAGCTTTCCGATTTCTTGTAGGGGCAGATATTATCTGCCCGCATTCACGCCGCGCTAATGACTGGCGGATACTATCCGCCTCTACAGCCGCAACATTTTGATATGAACCAAAAAGATCCATACAGGATAAGCTCCTGTATGGATCTTTGATCTGGTGCAGATAACAGGACTTGAACCTGCACGGGTCTCCCCACTAGAACCTGAAACTAGCGCGTCTGCCTATTCCGCCATATCTGCATATCAACAAAAGCTATTATAACAGATATAAGCAGAAAAATCAAGTGTTTTTTGAAAAAAAATTAAATTATTTGCAAACCTTTGAATTATTCGGTTTTCTTTTGTTATTAAGTCTTGATATTTTCATGCAAATGAGTTATAATAGTTAAAAATGGATAGGTATATCTTTCAATGATTTAAGGCGGCGGTAAGCAGATTTGCTGTCGTTTATTTCAATAATATTCAGGAAGGATCATTTACACAATGGAAAATTTAACTATGTCACAATTGTTGTTCCCGTCAGTTGATAAGACTCCGGCGGATTATGAGGAGATGTATCCGCCGCGTGCTCTTAAGGAGGGCGCTAAGGTAACGAGGTTTTCTCCGTCGCCTACAGGCTTTCTGCATTTCGGAAGTCTGTTTGCGGCGTTCGTAGCGTCAAGGACGGCAGGGCAGGATGGCGTGTTTTATCTGAGAATAGAGGATACTGACAAAAAGCGTGAGGTCGAAAACGGAGTTATAGGCATGGTGAACGGGCTTAAGGCGTTCGGGATAGTGCCTGACGAGGGCGCGCTCAGCGAAAGCGAGGAGCGCGGCAGCTACGGACCGTATACGCAGAGTATGCGGAACCATATTTATCACGCGTATGTAAAAAAGCTTGTTGAGGAGGGGCTGGCGTATCCGTGCTTTATGACGGAGGAGGAGATTGCGGAGATCCGTGAAAAGCAGGAGGCTGAAAAGGTTCTGCCGGGTATCTATGGCGAGTATGCAAAATACAGGGATATAACCGTGGAGGAGGCGGAGCGCCGCATTGCCGCGGGCGAGGAGTATGTTGTGAGGCTCAAGTCACCGGGAAAGCCTGAGGGCAGGATCTCATTCAAGGACGAGATAAAGGGCAAGATAGAGATGCCTGAAAATATACTCGATATTGTCCTGCTTAAAAAGGACGGCACACCCACATATCATTTCGCGCATGCGGTTGACGATCATCTCATGCGCACAACACATGTAACGCGCGGAGATGAGTGGATCTCGTCAGTGCCCATACATTTGCAGCTTTTCAGAGTGCTTGGTTTCAAGGCGCCGAAGTATGCGCATATAGCTCCTATAATGAAAGAGGACGAGGAGACAAAGGGCAAGAGAAAGCTTTCAAAGCGCAAGGATCCGGAGGCGGCAGTGAGCTTTTACGCTGAGGCAGGTTATCCGAGCGGAGCGGTAAACGAGTATCTTATGACGATAGCTAATTCAAACTACGAGGATTGGCGCCGCGCAAATAAGACTGAAAGCATGGATAAATTTGATTTCAAGCTTTCAAAGATGAGCAAGGCGGGCGCGCTGTTTGATGTTGTAAAGCTGCATGATGTTTCAAAGACTTATATATCAACGCTAAACGCCGATGAGGTCTATAATGCCGTAGAGGCGTGGTCAGCTGAGTATAACAAGGAGCTGCACGCGCTGATAACGGCTGATCCGGGATATGCGCACAGTATATTCTCAATAGAGCGCGGAAACAAGAAGCCGAGAAAGGATATAGGCAAGTGGTCGGAGGTAAAGGACTATATAGCCTATTTTTATGACGAGCTGTTTGACGGCGAGCGCGAATGGCCGCAGAATGTATCGGAGGCAGACAGAAAGGCTCTGCTTGAAAGATACCTTGAGATATATGATCCTGACGGCGAGGCGCAGGACTGGTTCCCACAGGTGCAGGAGCTGGCAGCGGAGCAGGGCTTTGCAAGAGCGCCAAAGGAGTATAAGAACGCTCCGGATGAGTTCAAGGGACATGCCGGAGATGTGGCAGGAGTTATAAGGGCTGCTGTAACGGGCAGACTGAACACACCCGACCTTTATTCAATAATGCAGACGCTTGGCGGCGACAAGGTCAGAGCAAGAATAAGGGAAGCTATAGATAAATAAAAATAACGCGCTTGCGCGGTATATGGAGAAAGATATGGAAGAAGTATATTCAAGAAATTTTATACAGGAAGCAATTGACAAGGATCTTGAGCTGGGACATTACGACCATGTGCAGACGAGATTTCCGCCCGAGCCTAACGGATACCTGCATATTGGCCACGCAAAGGCTATATGTATAGATTTCGGCATGGCAGAGCAGTACAAGGGTGAATGTAATCTGCGCTTTGACGACACGAACCCCACAAAGGAGGACGTGGAGTATGTGGATTCTATAATGGAGGATATAAGCTGGCTGGGCTTTAAGTGGAACAAGGTATTTTATGCCTCAGATTATTTTGACGAGATACACAAGGCGGCGATAACGCTTATAAAAAAGGGAAAGGCGTTTGTATGTGACCTCAGCCCTGAGGAGATACGCGAGTACAGAGGAACTCTGCGCGAGCCGGGCAAGAACAGTCCGTACCGTGAGCGTTCTATAGAGGAAAACCTTGATCTGTTTATGAGAATGACAAACGGAGAATTTCCGGACGGCGCTAAGGTTTTAAGAGCAAAGATAGATATGGCATCGCCTAACCTCAATATGAGGGATCCTATCATATACAGGATCATGCGCGCGCATCATCACCGCACAGGCGATAAGTGGTGCGTTTACCCGATGTACGATTTTGCGCATCCTATCTCAGACACAGTGGAGGGCGTAACGCACTCGCTGTGCTCGCTGGAGTTTGAGGATCACAGACCGCTGTACGACTGGGTCCTGCGTGAGGTGGGGTATGAGGCTCCGTCGCGTCAGATAGAGTTTGCAAGAATGAACCTGAGCTATATGCTCACAAGCAAAAGACGCTGCCTGCGTCTTGTGCGCGACGGCATTGTCGACGGCTGGGACGATCCGAGAATGTCAACTCTCTGCGGAATGCGCCGCCGCGGCTACACTCCGGCAGCGATACGCGATTTCTGCGAGAGGATAGGCGTTGCAAAGGCGAACAGCGTTATAGATTTTGCTATGCTTGAGGCGTGCGTTAGAGAGGATCTCAATAAGAAAGCGCCGCGCACTATGGCGGTGCTCGACCCGATAAAGCTTGTGGTAGACAACTACCCTGAGGAGCTGACAGAGACCTTTGAGGTGGAGGTCAATCCCGAGGATCCGTCAATGGGAACTCGCATGGTTGAATTTTCAAAGTATCTGTATATTGAGCGCGAGGATTTCCGCGAGGAGGCGCCGAACAAGTACAAGAGAATGGTGCCGGGCAGAGAGATACGCCTTAAGGGCGCGTATTATGTGACCGCCACCGGCTGCGAAAAGGACGAGGACGGAAATATAACGGTTGTGCACTGCGAGTATGCTCCTGATTCAAGAGGCGGCGACAGCGCGGACAAGAGAAAGGTAAAGGGAACGATACATTTTGTAAGCGCGGCTCATGCGGTAGACGCTGAGGTAAGGCTTTATGACAGGCTTTTCGCTGTGTCGAACCCGTCGGACGAATCGAATGTAAGTGATTTTACAGAGAATCTCAATCCGTCGAGCGAGGTCATCATGCCGAACGCCAAGCTTGAAAGCGGACTTGCGGGCGCAAAGCCGGGCGATACGTTCCAGTTCATGCGTCACGGCTACTTCTGCGTTGACAGGGATTCTGAAAAGGGAAAGCTTGTCTTTAACAGAACGGTAGGATTGAAAGATTCATGGAGCAAGATAAGCAATAAATAATTAGGCAATTGTAAAACTCCAAAAGAGTTTTGCAATTGCTACCTATTTGATGGGTGCTCGAGGGTGTACCCGCCAAGAAAGGCGGGCAAGACCGAAGGTCTTGATTTTGCAGCAGCAAAATTACTGAGTGTACCCGCCAAGAAAGGCGGGCAAGACCGAAGGTCTTGATTTTGCAGCAGCAAAATTACTGAGTGTACCCGCCAA
>CALXSS010000025.1 GCA_944391225.1 uncultured Clostridia bacterium | reverse complement strand
CAACATCAAAACACAGCTTATACGCACATATACCGAGAAAAAAACAGTAAACCTCATCTCGCCCGTGCCGGACGAAAACGGAACAGCGGCGGCTGAAAAAGAAAGCCTTGTTACTGTAGACGAATGGGACAGCGCGGAGTGCGGACAGAAAATAGAGCTTGACGAGTTTAAAGCGTGGGATATAGACTCGCCGTATATGTACACGCTTAAAACGTCTGTGTACATCGATGGGCGCGAATGCGACAGCAGATACACTAAATTCGGGATACGCTCCGCAAGGTTCGATCCCGACCGCGGTTTTTATCTAAACGGCAGGAGAGTGAGGATTCACGGAGTGTGCGCGCATCAGGACCATGCCGGCTGCGGCATAGCCGTGCCGGACAGCGTATGGGAATACAGGCTGGAGCGGATGAAAAGCTTTGGCATGAATGCCTACAGATGCTCGCATCATGCGCCCTCGCCTGTGGTGCTTGATATATGCGACAGGCTCGGGATACTCGTGCTTGACGAAACAAGAAGAATGTCGTCCGCGCCTGAGGATGTGGAGTGCTTAAAAAGCCTTGTAAGGCGCGACAGGAACCATCCGTCAGTCATACTGTGGGGAATAGGCAATGAGGAGATATTTTCACAGGACAGACCGGAGGCGGAGCGGACGACAGTGACGCTTAAAATGACAGTGAAAAAGCTCGATCCAACACGTCCCATAACCTCTGCCGTGGTCTGCTGGAATGAAAAGGGCAGGTTCGACAATGCTGCCGGTTATGTGCATGTGACACGTTTGCTCGATGTTATGGGCTTTAATTACTGCCGTTACGCCTGGGACGATTATCACAGCAGAATGAAGGCTCAGCCTGTTATAATAACCGAGGCGGCATCCAACAGCTGGACGCGCAGCTGTTACAGCACAGACGAGAGCCGCGGCAGATATTATATATTCGACAGCGAAAACGAAAGTAAATGCAAAAGCGGTATCAAGGCTGTAAAAAAGGATATAGCGGAGCAGGAGCTGAAATTTTTTGAGGACAGGGAGTATCTTGCGGGAATATTTATATGGACAGGCATAGATTACAGGGGTGAGCCTACGCCGATGGATCATCCTGCCGTATCGTCACAGTTCGGAATCCTGGATCACTGCGGCTTTGAAAAGGACAACTATTATTTCTATAAGAGCAAGTGGACTGATGAGGACGTTATACATGTTTTTCCGCGTGTGTGGGACAAGAATGAGTTTACCGCTTATTGCTACAGCAACGCGGAGGAGGCGGAGCTTTTAGCGGACGGGATAAGTATGGGCAGACAGAAAAGAAATGAGCTTGGGTATTTTTCGTGGGATGGCGTCAGCTGTGAAAACTCACTGCTTGTGAGGGGATACAGAAATGGCAGGGAGATGGCAGACGAGGCAAAGCGGTTTTCTCACGCGCACCATATAGAGCTTGTACCTTACAAAAATGAGATTTCTGCCGGAGAATGCGCAATGATCAATATACGCGTCTGCGACAGTGACGGAAATACTGTGCTGACGGCTGATAATGAGCTTGTGTTTGAAGTAAGCGGCGCAGGCAGGTTCCTTGGCTGCGGCAGCGGTGATCCGGCAAGCCATGAGCCTGATAAACAGCCTGTTAGACGGGCATTTAACGGCTTATGCCAGCTGCTTGTTATGGCAGAGGGAACAGGAGCTATAAATATTAAAGCGGTATGCGCGGGGCTTGAGGACGGAAAGTGTACTGTTATATCAAAATAAAGGGGTGATGTAACTGTGTTAAAGAGGAACGGCATGAAGATATTGTATGCGCTGACAGCGGTAATATGGCTGATGTTCTTTTTGCTGCTTTTTGCGGGGTTGGGTATGTTTTTTATATCTATGGATAATGAAACATCGGAGAGCATAGAGCTGTGGATGAAAATAAGCTTTTTTGCGGCTGTGCTGCTCACGGCGGCAACTGTCGCGGTCGGCAGGATCGTAAACGAGATCAATGAACAGCTTGATCAGCTTCGGCAGCGCATATCGGAGCTTGAAAAGAGAAAAAACTGAATAACAGCGGGCGGCTCTTTCATTCCGGTTCATATTCAAATGTTGGTGTTGTAGGGGCGGATAGTATCCGCCAGCCATTATCGCAGCATGAATGCGGGCAGATAATATCTGCCCCTGCAAGAAATTGGAAAGCTATCAATTGTCTGTATACAGATATGTACACCCCAATATCTATTAATGAATCTTCGTTCCTGTGCGGGAATGAAAGAGCCGCTTATTTCATGTGAAATCGCGCCTGTATTGCAGAGGGGTTTGTCCTGTATGACGCTTGAACTGTGATATAAAATTGCTTGTATCGGTAAATCCGCACAGCTCAGATATCTCTGCTACTGTTTTATCTGTGGTCCGCAGCATCGTCTTTGACTCGTTTATCCTGTAGTTAGTCAGATAGCTGTAAGGCGTGCTGCCCATCTTGCGGCTGAAAAGACGTATAAAGTGGTATTTGGATATGTGTATCCCGCTCATAATGTCGTCTATCGAGATCTGCTCGGCGTAGCAGCGGCGTATATATTCCGCCGCGCTGTCTATCTCGCTGCTGTATTCTCTGCGTATTCCGCCGCGCGCGCTCATCAGAGCTGATTCCGCCGTTATATTTATAAGAGTGTGCATCATTGACGATATCTTAAGGCTGGTTATGATGTCGTTTCCGCTGAGAACGGATATTAGAGCCTTTGCTCTGGCTGTAAAGTCGGAGGTGTTCTGTATCTCCGCCGGTGCGGGCGCGCCGGTAAAGGCTGCATCAAACACGGCGGCGGCGCACGCGCCGTTAAAATGTATCCATATAAACTCCCATTCACTGTCCGCGCTGCTGTACATATGCGGCATGCGGCAGTTGATCGCCGCGGCAGAGCCTGCTTTCAGCTCAAATTCAGTGCCGTTGCTTGATACCATTCCTTTGCCGCGCAGTGTGTAAAGCAGAAGATAGCTTTCGTGCATGTCCCGCTTTACTATATAATCAGGCTCAGCTATAAAATATCCCGCCTCGGTCACGAAAAACGGCAGTGTCTGCACAACTGCCGCCGGGGTGGCGGTTATCCATATGGAGCTGTCCTTTATCTTTTCTGTATATTTTCCCATTTCTATCCTCCATAAGCGTTGCGATGTCTCGCTCTCTGCCGATTCAGCGGCTGATCGTCTATATTGTAGCACATATTTGCGCGCCGTTCAAGAGCATTCGCAATAATTTCATATTTTCAAGCAATTTTGATTAATGCTTTTTTGATATAAAGGGTGTATACTAATATTGAAATTAAGAGATCACATTTACGGATATCATATTTTTGAAAGGAGCAAGCTTCGGCTATGAAAAAAGTCAGTTTAAAATGTGAAAAAGTCGTTATCCCCACTTATGAGATAGCGGAGTATGACAAGAACCCCATGTTTCTTGAAAAGAGAGTGTATCAGGGTTCAAGCGGACGCGTTTATCCGCATCCGGTATGCGAGGGCGTGGCAGACGTCAAGACAGATAAGGAATACAACGCAATTTTCCTTGAAAATGATTATATCATGGTAATGATCCTGCCGGAGATAGGCGGAAAGATACAGCGTCTTTATGATAAGACAAACGGCTATGATGCTGTTTATTATAATGAGGTCGTAAAGCCCGCGCTTGTAGGTCTTGCCGGACCGTGGATCTCGGGCGGCATAGAGTTCAACTGGCCGCAGCACCACAGACCGTCTACCTTTGATCCGGTGGATTATACAATAGATGAAAATGAGGACGGCTCTGTGACCGTCTGGGTAGGCGAGACTGAAAAGATGTTCCATACAAAGGGTATGGCAGGTTTTACAGTATATCCCGACAAGGCATATCTTGAAATCAAGGGTCAGGTGTACAACCCGACAGACAGACCGCAGACCTTCCTGTGGTGGGCAAATCCTGCCGTGGCAGTGAACGACTATACACAGTCGATATTCCCGCCCGATGTTCACGCTGTTATGGATCACGGCAAAAGAGCAGCCTCCTCGTTCCCGATAGCTACGGGCACGTATTATAAGGTGGATTACAGCAGCGGTGTTGATATTTCAAGATACAAGAATATCCCCGTTCCTACATCTTATATGGCATATCATTCGGATTATAATTTTATAGGAAATTACGACTATTCAAAAAATGCAGGACTTTTGCATATAGCTGATCATCATATATCACCGGGTAAAAAGCAGTGGACATGGGGCAACGGCGATTTCGGAAGAGCGTGGGACAGAAACCTGACCGATGAAAACGGTCCTTACATAGAGCTTATGACAGGAGTTTTCACTGACAATCAGCCTGACTTCACATTCTTAAAGCCGTATGAGGAAAAGACCTTTGTTCAGTATTTTATGCCGTACAAGAACGCGGGCGCACTTAAGAACGCATCGCTTGACGCTGCTGTGAATATTGAGAACGAAAACGGAAAAGTCGTATGCAGGGTATATTCACCCTCAGGCGTCAGCGGCAGAGCGGAGCTTTTAAGAGGCGGCGATGTGATATTCGCTGAGGATATAGAGCTTGAGACAGCAGGCGTCTATGAAAGATCCGTAGATACCGAGTGGTCAAACGAGCTTTCATTCAGGATAGTAGGAGACGGCAAGACGATAATAAGCTGTGTGCCGGCTGAGGAGAGCACTGAGCCTGTGCCTGATCCGGCTGAGGCTCTGCCGTCACCGGAGGAGCTTGAAACTAATGAAAAGCTTTTCCTTGCCGGAGTGCATCTTGAGCAGTACCGCCATGCCACATATTCACCGGAGCCTTATTATCTGGAGGGACTGAGGCGTGATCCATCAGATATACGCATAAACAACGCGTACGGAAAGTATCTCTACAACCGCGGCAGAGCGGAGGAGAGCATAGAGTATTTCAGAGCGGCAATAAGATCATCTGTATGGAAAAACCCGAATCCGTATGACTGTGAGCCGTATTACAACCTCGGTCTTGCGCTGAAGGCTGTCGGCAGGATCGACGAGGCGTTTGACGCGTTCTATAAGGCTGTTTGGGACGGCAATATGCAGGATAAGGCTTTTTACCAGCTCGCATGTATAGCGGCGGGCAGAGGCGAGACAGCAGAGGCGCTCGAATATATCGAAAAGTCGCTTGTAAAGGGAATGCACAATATAAAGGCGCGCGATCTTAAAACAGCGCTGCTCAGAAAGAGCGGAGCTGAGGCGGAGGCAGCGGAGTTTGCAAAGGCAACGCGCATAATAGATCCTCTTGACCACGGCTGCCGTTATGAGCTGTATCTCATGGGCTGCGAGGAGCTCGACTCGCTTAGAGCAGTTATGCGCGCTGACAATCATAATTATATAGAGCTGGCTCTCGGATATATGAACGCTTATCTGTATGAGGAGGCAGCGGCAGCTTTGGCGCTGGCAGAGAATGATGACGAGCCTATGCTCCATTACTATATGTATTTCTGCACAGGAAACGGTGAGGAGCTTAAAAAGGCAGAGCAGGCAAGCCCGCTCTACTGTTTCCCGAACAGGCTCGAGGATATAGACGTTCTTAAAAAGGCGGTCGATGCAGGCGGCAGCCGCGCGGCGTATTATCTCGGTGATCTGTTCTACGATAAGGGCAGATGGCAGGAGTCGGTAAGGCTTTGGGAGGGCTGCGCTGAAAAGGCGGATATACCTACTGTTTACAGAAACCTTTCTCTTGCATACTATAACAAGCTCCATGACGGCGAAAGAGCGGAGCAGGCTATGAAAAAGGCATTTTCTCTCGATACAACAGATGCGCGCGTGTTCTTTGAGCTTGATCAGCTTTATAAGTCGCTTAACCGTTCGGTCGAGGAAAGGCTTGAAAACATGAACGCTCACAGTGAGCTGCTCGAAAAGCGCGACGATCTCTATACAGAGTATATCACGCTGCTTAACCTCCATGGAGATCATGAGGACGCCTACAGACGTATTATGAGCCATAACTTCCATCCGTGGGAGGGCGGAGAAGGCAAGATACCGGCACAGTACAGGATCTCGCTAATCAACCTTGCCAAGCGCGCAGATAGCCGTGAAAAGGCTGTAGCACTGCTTGAGAGCGCGTTAGTTTATCCGCACAATCTCGGCGAGGGCAAGCTTGCCGGAGCGATGGACAACGACATATATTACATGCTCGGAGAGCTTTATGAGGATAAGGACGCTTCTGAAAACGCTTACAGACTTGCAATGCGCGGTCAGAACGAGCTTGGTTCAGCCATGTACTACAACGATCAGCCGCCGGAGATGACATTCTATGCCGCAAAGGCTGCAAAGGCTCTGGGTAATGACGAGCAGGCGGAGAGAATGTTCAATATGTTCATAGACTATGCAAACGAGCATATGAACGACGATATAAAGATAGACTATTTTGCTGTATCTCTGCCGGATTTCCTCATATTTGAGGCTGATCTGAATAAAAAGAACAGAGTACACTGCTGCTTTATGGCGGCTCTCGGCTATAAGGGTCTTGGCGACGATGAGAGCGCGGCAAAATATGCGGTAATGGGACTGAAAGAGGACAAATGCCATGCGGGACTTAACGACCTGCAGAAGAATGGGTGAGAGATATGAAAACTATAGATATAAGCGGAAAGTGGAGCTATAGAACTGATGAAAATGATATTGGCATAGCCAATGAATATTACAGCAAGCCGATCGAAGCCGGGGATTTTATTATCCCCGGCTCGGCGTGCTCTAACGGGATAGGAAAAAAGCAGGAGTACTATAACGAGTTTTCAAGAGAGGCTCTGCGAGCGCCGCGCGAAAGATATGAATACATCGCGCCGCTGTGGCTGAGCCGCGAAATAGTGGTACCGGAGGAGTTTGAGGGAAAGAGGCTCACTCTTTTTCTTGAGCGCGTGAACATAGCGTCGCGTTTGTGGATAGACGGAAAACAGATAGGACGTGAGATAATAGAGCTGTCCGCGCCGCATGTATACGATATATCAGGACTGAGCGCGGGCGCGCATACCCTAACGCTCCGCATAGATAACAGAGATCTGCTTGATCTTGCCGACATGGCAAGCGGCTACAGCGTGGATACCCAGGGCTATTGGAACGGGATCATAGGCAGAACGGAGATCCGCTGCGAGGAGATATTCCATACGGACAATATACAGGTCTATCCTGACGATAAAGGTATCAATGTGAGGCTTGCGGCGACCTCTGACGCGCATTCTCCGTCAGACAGACGCGATGCTGTAATAGAGCTGAATGTTGTATCGCCCGATGGCACAGAGCTTGGAAAAAAGAGCTTTGAGCGGGTGCTCTATAATTCAAGACAGGTAGAGGATCTCAGGTATGATATGGATTCGCCTGTGTTCTGGAACGAGTTTGAGCCGGCGCTGTACACTCTAAAGGTAAAGATGACTGCCGGAGATGTGACAGATGAAAAAGAGGTGCGTTTCGGCATGCGCACCATTAAAACAGAGGGCAGGAGGATACTGCTCAACGGTCAGCCTATCGCGCTGCGCGGAACGATAGACTGCGCTCAGTTCCCGCTGACAGGCTATCCGCCAATGGATAAGGAAACATGGCTGCATAATATGGGTATACTAAAGAGCTACGGTATCAATCATATCAGATTCCATGCTTGGTGTCCGCCCGAGGCGGCTTTTGAGGCGGCTGATGAGCTGGGCATGTACGTTCTTGCCGAGATGCCGCTCTGGCTAAATCGCGATGTCTGTCCTCTGGAGCTTGGCGAGGATCCTGTTCACAGGCACTATTTCCACGCCGAGGCGGAGATGATATCAAAGACATACGGAAATCATCCATCATTTATAATGTTTTCAAACGGAAATGAGAACATGGGCGACTTTGAGCTGCTCGAGGATATAACCATAAAAATGAAAGCATACGACAGCAGACGCATATATACGCTCACCTCTAATTTCGATCATCCTGTCCGCCCGTGCGAGGATTATTTCAGCGCGTTTGCGGCGGCCGGTCACAGAGTAAGGATACAGGATATCCATGATATTGTGGCAAAGGACACGTGTCACGATTACAGTGAGGCTGTTAAGGATATACCTGTTCCTATTGTCTCTTTTGAGGTCGGACAGTATTGTTTCTATCCTGATGTGGATATTATCGAAAGGTATACAGGCAATATGCTGCCCGTGAATTTTGATGTGATCAAAAAGCGCATGATAGAAAAGGGCGTCTATGAAAAGCGTTCGGAATACATAAAGGCGTCAGGCGCGCTCGCTCAGCTCCTGTACAAGGAGGATATAGAGTGCGCGATGCGCACGGAGGAGTTCGGCGGCTTTGAGCTGCTTTCGCTCTGCGATTACACTGGTCAGAGCACTGCAACTGTCGGCGTTCTCGATATTATGTATAACAGCAAGGGTACGATTACGCCCGACGAGTTCAGGGGCTTTTGTTCGCCCGTTGTGCCGCTGTTCAAGGCAAAGCGAATTTTCAGAGCCGGAGAGACCATTAAGGGCGAGCTTGCGCTCTACGATCACGGCAGAGAAAAAATAAAGGATCCTGTGTTCACAACAGAGGTATACTGCGGGAATACGCTCATGCACCGCTCGGAAACAGGGGCGGGCAGTATTGAGATAGAGACATCAGGCATAAAAGCTCCGGCTATGCTAAAGGTGTCGGTAAGCGTCTGCGGCAATACTAATTCATGGAATATCTTCGTCTATGACTGCGCGCAAAGCGAGAGCGAGGTTAAGCTGATCTCCTCGGCTGACGAGATCAGAGAAATGGCTGAAAAAGGAGGAACGGCGATAATTACAGCGGAGCGGCTGAAAGATCCTGTCAAGGGCAGCTTTGTTCCCGTATTCTGGTCGCCGGTGCACTTCCCGTCACCGCGCCCCTGCGGAGCTATGATAGATGACAGCCATAAGATATTTGACGGCTTCCCCACGGATAAGTATCTCGACTATCAGTGGAAAACGCCTTATGACAGCTCTATGGGCGCGGATATATCAGCTTTTAAGGGCTTAAAGCCGATGTTTGAGACTGTTCCTAATTTCGTGGATAATATTCCAAACGCGCAGCTGTTCGAGCTGAACGCCGGAAAGGCAAGGTTTATTTTCTGCGGCTTTGAGCTTTCAAAGCAGGATCCGGCATCGCTCGCGCTGAGAGCAAGCATATTGAGCTATGCTCAGGACTTTGAGCCGGAATACACAGTGGATACAGAGACACTTGCAATGCTGTTTGAATAAGGTGCGCGTATGGATATAATCAAAATCGATCTTGACGATATAAAGCCGTATATACGGTATGTGAACAATTATGAGCCTGTGTGCTCGTACAAGGAAAAGGAACGGATCATCTACGATCACGAGCTGATGTATGTGACAGAGGGCGAGACGGATATATGCTATGATGGAGTAGATCATCATCTTAAAAAGGGTGATGTGTTCTATTTCAGACCGTTTGTCAGAAACTATATGACAGTTGATGTCAAAAACAAATTCAAAACCAACTGTATTCATTTTGACTGGTATACGCCTCTGCCTAAGCATAACTTTACAGCTGATGAATTCTATATGAATTCGGTCTTTTCTGCCGGTCATGAAAAAAGGCTTGAGACTATCAAGGAAAGACCGATATATGTGCCGGAGGGCTTTGACCCTCCTGTGCATATAACAGGAGTGGCTTATCAGAGACTTGCGCCGCTGTTTATGGAAAGCTATTATATGTTCATGCGCTGCTCCAAGCCGTCTGAGCTTAAGCTCAGGGGGCTGTTTATGCAGATCATAGCTGAGCTTTCTGCCGCGGGTGAGGAAAACGGGATAATACATCCTAAGATAATGAACGCGGCTGAATATATCAGGCAGAACTATGATAAGCATATTACAGTCAGGGAGCTGTCAGATATGTGCGGACTTTCCACAAAATACTTCGGCGCGCTGTTTAAAAAAATGCTTGGCAAGAGCGTAAACGAGTTTTTGCTGCTCAAAAGGGTAGAGGCTGCAAAGGAGCTGCTTATGAGCACAGAGCTGAGCATTGATGATATATCACGCATTATTGGCTTTGATAACCAGTTTTATTTTTCCAGATGCTTTAAGGAGACCGAGGGCATAACGCCCAGCAGATACCGCAGCATGATATTAAAGTAAACAAAAACGAGGGCAGGCAAACTCGCTGAGTTTTGCACCACCCTCGTTTTTTTATGCTGCGCCTGAGACAGGACGCATTTATTCATGATCGTGTTTGCCATGGTGCCCGCCATTGCCGCTGCCGTTTCCGGTGCCGTTACCATTGCCTGCGCCGTTTCCATTGCCTGCGCCATTGCCGTGGTGCATTCCGTTTCCGGACTCGTACGGCTCGCCGCTGTACTGCATCCCTGTGCCGTCGAGCGGTCTTTCACCGTTGTTGGGGCAGTTCTCATGATTTGGGCAGTATTCCCCGTTCTGACAATATCCTCCGTTCTGACAGTATGCTCCGCTGTGATCATATCCGTTAGGACATACGCCGCCGTGTCTTCCCGCTGCCATCGCTGTGATGGCTCCTGTCATGATGATTGCTGCTGCCGATACGGCAATAATTATTTTCTTCATAATAAATTCCTCCTTATAGATCTTCGGCAGGGCTTGCCGTGATTTTTCTCTGTTTGTTTTGCCCTTTCATATATAATACGATTCAAAAGCCGAGATCCTTTCAGAATTTTAAAAATTTTTTTATTTTATTATAAATTTTTTTCTATCTGATGATAATACCATATAAGCCAGCCGATACCGGCTGTACACCACAGCGAAAACAGTACGACTGTGATAATGGGAATAAACAGGTATGTTATGCCGCAGATCCAGAACGGTATTGAGTATATTATCCACATGCGGCAATTAGCCTGATTGTATGAGGGAATATCCGAAACTGAATCCTCCGGCACAGTGGAGCCTGACCAGAACCACATCGGCTTTTTCCTGTGCTTTGCGTAAATGCCTATACAGACAAATAAAGCCGCACAGCCCCACGATGAAGCTAACCATATAATAATGTCCTCCATAAGGCATCACCTCTTATCTGTATTATATCACAGCAGAAATATAAATTCAAGATATATCGCTGCAAGCGGAGAAAACAATTAATATTGAAAACAAAAACAGGCTGTGATATAATCTATATAGCAGCTTAATCAGACAGGGGAGAGGTATATGATACTAAGCGTCAGCAGAAGAACAGACATACCGGCATTTCACAGCGACTGGTTTTTTGAGCGGCTCAAAGAGGGATACGCGCTCGTGAGGAACCCGATGAACAGCAGGCTTGTGAGTCGCGTGGATATGACGCGCGATAATATAGACTTTATCGTTTTCTGGTCAAAGGATCCATCGCCTATGCTGGGCAGGCTTGATGAGCTTGAAGGCATAGATCATTATTTTCAGTTTACCCTGAACGCGTACGGAAAGGATATCGAGCCGGGTGTTCCGCGAAAGGGAGACTGTATTATAGATGTTTTCAGGAGCTTGTCAGAGAGGATAGGAAAAGAGCGCGTTTTGTGGCGGTATGATCCGATACTTATCAGCAAAAGGTACACTGTAGATCATCATCTCGAATATTTTTCACGTCTTGCACAGAGGCTGAGAGGGTATACGGAGATATGCACTATCAGTCTGCTTGACATGTACAGGAAAATAAGCGCGAGAGCGGAAAAGGCGGGAATCAGATGCCCTGATGAGACAGAGACTGCGCTCATCGCGGCAGGATTCCGGGCAGCTGCGGAGGAAAATGGGATACGCCTTGCAGCTTGCTGCGAGCCGGAACTTTCGGAGCGATACGGTATACAGCGTTCAAGCTGTATCGATCCGGAGCTTATTGCGAGGATAAAGGGCTGTGATATAAGCAGAGTGCAGGACAGGAGCCGGCGCGAGGGCTGCGGCTGTATATCGTGTGTGGATATAGGCGCGTATAATACCTGCCGTCATGGCTGTGTGTACTGCTACGCCTGCGGAAACATAGTCAGTAAAGAGAGATCAACTGCTATGCTGTGCGGTCATGTGCAGGCGGGAGATGAGATAAAGCCGCTTGAACGCCCGTCGGCAGTTATAAGACAAATGAGAATGAACGATATAGAGAAAGGATGGTCATTATGATATATATTACCGGAGATACACATATTCCCATTGACATACACAAGCTTTCATCAAGGAGCTTCAGGGAACAGGAGTCTATGACAAGAGCTGACCATGTCATGATCTGCGGAGATTTCGGCGGTATATGGAACGGTGGGAATGAGGATAAATACTGGATAAATTGGCTGAAAAACAAAAGCTTTACGACCCTGTTTGCGGACGGGAACCATGAGAATTTTGAACTGCTGAATGCTCTGCCGGTATCTGAATACTGCGGAGGCGCGGTACATAAGGTCGCTGATGGAGTCTATCATCTTATGCGCGGCGAGGTCTATAATATAGGCGGAAAGAGCCTGTTTGTATTCGGCGGAGCGGAGTCACACGACAGAGTGTTCAGGACGGAGGGAAGAAACTGGTGGCGGGAGGAGATGCCAGACGCGGAGGAATACAGGAATGCGGAACAAAACCTGAAAGCGCATAACTACAAAATAGATTATGTGATCACACACTGCGCGCCGACATCTGTACAAAGGCTCATATCATACGAGTATGAAAGCAACAGCCTTACAGAATTTTTAGAGAAGATAAAGGATAATACGGTATATGATAAGTGGTTTTTTGGTCATTATCATAGGGATATGGTCGTAGATGAAAGATTTACCGCTGTGTATAATGATATTATCAGAATAGTATAAGGCTTATCAACCAACGGTTGTGATAATAATATGATTAAGGTATTGTTTATGTGTCGGAGATGAAATATAATATATACATAACAGCGCTGTTAAATATATATTTCAGGAGTGAGCAGAATGAAAATAGGCACAAAGATAAGGGAGCTGCGGAGAAAACGCGGCATGACACAGGAACAGCTTTCAGAGTATCTGAACGTGTCATATCAGGCTGTTTCAAAGTGGGAAAACGGCACAGCGTATCCTGACATAACGCTTGTGCCGGTGATAGCATCAGTGTTCGGAGTAAGCACAGACTGTCTGTTCGGGCTGAACGACAATGTAGAAAATGAGCGCACAAAGGAGTTCAGAGAGGAATACAGAAGCTTATGTATGAAGGGTGACAACAGGGGCAGAGTACAGATAATGCGCGAGGCTCTGGCTGAGTTCCCGAATAATTATGAGTTTATGGACTGTCTTGCCAGAAGTATTTTCAGAACGACTGATGACAAGAGCAGTATTGACGAGGCGGTATCGCTCTGTAAAAAGATACTCAACGGCTGCAGTGATGAGATGATACGCTGTTCAGCCATACAGACCTTGTCAAGGCTTTATTCCTGTGCAGGTGAAAGGGAGCTTGCGGTCAAATTTGCTCAGATGCTTCCGCCAATACGGTATTCGCGTGAATACGCGCTTGAATGCGCGCTCTGCGGCGAGGAGCGCAATTATCAGATACAGCTGAACGCTTTTGAGCTTTTGTTAGATGTAAGCTCAAAGCTCCTGGCGCGCGCGGGCACAGGCGCGGGGCGCAGAGCTTTCTATGAGGAGGATATATCGGCTGAGGACGAGCTGTATATATATGAAAAGACAGAGCTTATTCTAAAAAGCCTGTTTGACGACGGCAATTACGGTGTTGTCAGCGGAAAGCTTGCGCAGGTGTGTAGGTTCAGAGCGAGATACTATGCGAATTCAGGAGAATACGGCAAGGCGATGGAGCAGCTGTACATGTCAGAAAAATATGCGGATATGTTTGAAAACAATAAAAATATAGGGAAAAAGTATACTACTCCGTTTTTTGACAGGCTCAGTATTGAGTTCTACGGAACAAGACACGGTGACAGCAGCGAGTATGGCAGGATACTCAGAAAGATACGCCAATGGAACTGCTTTGATCCGATTAGAAACACAGACGAGTTTATCCTGTTTGAAAAGAGGATAGAGGAGAAAGCGGAAAGTGTGCGAGCTTAGTGATGTATTAGAGGAAAGAGCCATGGAAAAAGGGCATGCAGAAGGGTATCATGCTATAATATAAAGCAGCTGATGGTAAATCTGAAAATGACGGCGGAGCAGGCAATTAACGCGCTTGGGATACCGAAGCAGGAGCAGGCGGAATACATGAAGCTGATAAGACAGAAATAAAATCAGCCGCGGCATAGACCGCATACGCACACAAAATGAATATTTATAGGAAATTATCGGACAGCTTAAAATGCGCTTGTCCGGTAATTTTTTTTTGATTGTAATGAAAAATTCACAAAAACCGGTTGAATTTCGTTTAAAAATATGATATACTTAAAAATAATGTCCATTATTATATAGTGACGTATTATGGCAGTGAAAGAAGGAAACGCTTTATGTTAAAAAGTATGACCGGCTACGGAAGAAATGAGGAAATAGCCGGCGCAAAGAAGATAACGGTGGAGATAAAATCTGTAAACCACCGCTTTTCCGATTATAATATCAAGGTACCGCGGCAGTATGGATTTCTTGAGGATCTTGTCCGCAAAAAGCTCAGTGGGGCTATAGCGCGCGGCAAGGTGGACGTATATGTGAGCATTGAGGCTTACGAGGAGGCGGATAAGACAATAAGCATCAACAAGGAGCTTGCAGAGAATTATATATCAGCGTTGCACTCTCTTGCCGAGGACTACGGGCTCAGGGATGATATTTCGGTATCGACTGTGGCAGCATTTTCGGACATATTCCGCGCTGAGCCCAAGCGTGATGATGAGGAAGAGCTTTGGCAGCTCGTGAGCGGGGTGATGGATCCGGCGCTTGAGGCGTTTACGGCAATGCGTGAGCGAGAGGGAGGCAGGATAGAGGCGGATCTCAGGGCGCGTATCGATTACATGCGTTCTCTTGCTGAAAAGATAGATGAGAGATCGCCGCAGACTGTTTCTGAATACCGTGAAAAGCTCTATGCAAAGATAAAGGAGCTGCTTGAGGACAGAGATGTGGATGACGCGCGAGTGCTCACCGAGGTTGCAGTATTTGCGGATAAGGTTGCGGTAAATGAGGAAACCGTCAGGCTTGCGAGCCATTATAATGAATTCAACGGCATAATGGACGGCAGCGAGCCTGCCGGCAGACGGCTTGATTTTCTGATACAGGAGATAAACCGCGAGGTAAACACGATAGGCTCGAAGGCGTCCGATATTGAGATAGCAAAGCTTGTAGTGACGCTCAAGGGCGAGATCGAAAAGCTGCGCGAGCAGGTACAGAACATAGAATGACAGCGGCGTCGGGTCTGACGCCAATGATAATCAGTATAGGAATGGAGAAGGATAATGAGGCTTATCAATCTGGGATTCGGTAATATGGTATCGGCAGAAAGGACTGTAGCTGTTGTAAGTCCGGACAGCGCGCCTATAAAAAGGCTTATACGCGAGGCTGAGGACAGAGGGCTGCTTGTGAATGCCACATACGGCAGACGCACGCGCTCGGTAGTTATAATGGATTCAAGGCATGTGGTGCTTTCGGCGATAGTGCCCGAAAAGCTGGCGGTAAGGCTGGACGGGGAATATGATGCCGGGAGCGCGGAAAAGGACGAGGCGGAATGACGGTCAATGCAGCGGAGCGCTGCTTTAGCCGGAGCAATTGTGAAACGTAGTTTTACAATTGCTTAACCTATTATAATGCAAAGGAGAGTGCAGCATGAAAGGAATACTGTTTGTATTGTCAGGACCGTCCGGAACGGGAAAGGGTACGATCTGCAAGGAGCTTCTCAAGCGCGGCATAGGTCTGAACCTGTCTGTGTCAGCTACGACGCGTGAGTGCAGAAAGGACGAGGTCCCGGGGGTCACGTATCATTATGTATCGACTGATGAGTTCAGAAGAATGATAGATAACAGCGAGATGCTTGAATATGCTATATTCAACGGCAATTATTACGGAACGCCCAAGGAGTCAGTGATAAAGCTGCTTGGCGAGGGCAAGGACGTGTTGCTTGAGATAGAGCCGCAGGGCGCGCTGCAGGTAAAGCAGCTCATGCCGGAGGCGGTGCTGATGTTTATAATACCGCCGTCAATGACAGAGCTGAAAAGCAGGCTCATTGGCAGAGGCAGAGAGACGGAGGAGGAGATAGCCGAGCGTATCAACGCGGCAAAATGGGAGCTTGCGCAGGCGGATAAATATTCGGTGCATATAATAAACGATGAGCTTGACAAGTGCGTTGAAGATGTTACGGCGTACATACAGCAGAAGCGCGATGAGCGCGTAAGGATAGAAAACCTCATGAATGAGGAAATATAGCTGCTGCATAGAAAGGGGCAGAGCCCCGCGGTATCGGACAAGTGTGAAGATGTATTTCACGCTCGTTCAGGGTCAAATGTATAAGGGCGATTGCAGACGATCAGTGCTGATATAAAATATGGTTTTACAGTTGCCCCAAAAAGATATAATTGGAGGAATGCTATCATGATGACAAAACCGGGAATAACAGAGCTTGACAGATGCGTTGACAGCAGATACACTCTTGTGTCTGTTGTAGCTAAGAGGGCAAGACTTATAGGAATGGAAAGAAACGACCCGGATGCGATATATAATCCGAAGGCGGAAAAGCCTGTAACTCAGGCGGTAAATGAGATAGCCAACGGAGTAGTCGGTTATGTGCGCAGCGAGGCTATAAAGAAGGCACGCGAGTATGAGGAGGAGAAGTTCGAGGCGCTCTCACAGCTGCACGAGAATAAGGAGCTCCATTCAGAGGAGCACACAGATCCAGCTCCGGCGGAGCCGCAGCCTGAGGAGGTATACGGCGCGGTGGTAGCGGATTCGGCTCCGGGAATGTATGACGATCCTACGGCCGATGACGGCTATAGCCCGATAGATGCAGCTCTTGCGGAGGCTAAGGCGGCGGAGAGCGACGAGGGCTGATGTATGCCGAGATAATTGTAAATCAGCCGTCAAGAGCGGTAGACAGAGTATTTGATTATGAGATACCGCAGGAGCTTGACAGTTCTGTCCTGCCCGGCTCAAGGGTGATAGTGCCCTTTTCTAACGGAAATGTTGAAAAAGAGGGTTTCGTTATGCGTGTCAAGTCAGATACGCAGGCGAGCGGGATAAAGAGGATAATATCGGTATCGGGCGCTGAACCGGCGTTTCGGGAATGTATGATACCTGTTATAGAATTTCTGCATGAGAAATATCTTGCGACATATCTTGATATCATCCATATGATAATACCTGCCGGAACGGCGGTAAGATCGCTTGAATGGGCGGTCCTTGAAAAAGCCGAGCAGGTAAGGAACGAAACTGACAGGAGAATACTGCAGCTGTTGGAGGATAACGGCGGCAGTATGGAGGTCTGTGTTTTGCAGACATATTTTGATAAGACGATCAAAGCGAGGCTGTCCGGGCTTGAAAAGAGCGGTATTATAAAGCGCGAGTACCGTCACAGCTCTGCAGTCCACCGCCGAAAGATAAGAGCAGTGAGACTCATTGCGGACGAGGAGCAGACAGAGGCGTTCAGAAAAAAGACGCGCTCGGCAGTGCAGGCGCGGATGCTCTCAATACTCTCATCCGGCAGCGTTATTTCGGCAGCGGATCTTGTTAGGTTTTCGGGAGGGAGCTACAGTGCTCTTTCATCACTTTACGCGAAGGGGTTTACAGAATATTATGATATAGAGGTCGAGCGTCAGGCATACGAGTATGACGGCCAGCTTGAAAGAGAACCGCTGCTTACAGGTGAACAGCAGGCGGCAGTATCGCGCATATGCTCAGGCGGCGCGGGAGAGGTGTTCCTGCTCCACGGCGTTACGGGCAGCGGCAAGACGGAGGTGTATATGCGCTCAATAATGAGCTGCATTGAAAGGGGCAGAACGGCGCTGATGCTTGTGCCGGAAATATCCCTTACTCCGCAGCTGCTAAGCAGGTTTGTAAAACGGTTCGGCAGGCGCATAGCCATTTTGCACAGCGCGCTCTCGCTCGGAGAGCGGTATGACCAGTGGTTGAGGATAATGCGCGGCGAGGCGGATATAGTTATAGGAGCGCGCAGCGCGCTTTTTGCACCGCTCGACAATATAGGCATAATAATAGTAGACGAGGAGCAT
The DNA here is from genome assembly GCA_944391225.1 of uncultured Clostridia bacterium. Lineage (GTDB taxonomy): Bacteria > Bacillota > Clostridia > UBA1381 > UBA1381 > Ornithomonoglobus. The sequence continues at coordinate 9,888 of CALXSS010000025.1, read as the reverse complement.
TCGGAAACGTACAAATCAGAGATGAGTCCGCGTTATCAGACGCGCGACACGGCTCTGTTCATGGCAAAGCTGCATGGCGCGGCTGTGGTGCTTGCCTCCGCGACACCGTCTATTGAGAGCTATACAAGGGCGCTTGAGGGCAGATATACGCTTATAGAGATGAAAAAGCGGTATAATGAAAACGATATGCCTGAAATTGATATAGTCGATATGCGCAGCGAGCTTGAGAACGGAAATAAGAGCATGTTTTCAAAAACCCTCTATAACGCCGTAAAGGAGAACATAGAGCGCGGCTCTCAGACGATACTTTTCATGAACAGGCGCGGCTATTCGACGTTTGTATCCTGCCGCAAATGCGGCTTTGTGCCGGACTGTCCCAACTGCAATATAACTCTCACATACCACAGCTATGACGACAGCCTCAAATGTCATTACTGCGGTCACCATCAGCCTAACTACAGCACCTGCCCCATGTGCGGCAGCAAGTATATAAGGTACTTCGGCGGCGGAACGCAGAGGGTGGAGGACGAGGTCAGACGGCTGTTCCCGGGAGCGTCAACGCTCAGGCTCGACGCCGATGTGACAGGCAGAAAGAACGCGCACAAGGAGATACTTGACCGGTTTGCGAGGGAGCGGACCGATATACTTATCGGAACACAGATGGTCGCAAAGGGCCTTGATTTTGAGGGCGTCACTCTTGTAGGAGTAATATCGGCTGATACCATGCTCCATATAAACGATTTCAGGAGCGGCGAGCGCACCTTTGACACTCTTGAGCAGGTCTCAGGCAGAGCCGGCAGAGGCAGATGGCGCGGACGGGCGGTAATACAGACGTACGAGCCGGAAAACTATGCCGTAAGTCTTGTAAAAACGCATGACTACGGCGCGTTTTACAGAAAAGCGGCGGCAGAGCGCAGGCTTATGTGGTATCCGCCGTTTTCGGAGATGATCTGCATACTGTTTTCGGGAACGAAGCGGGAAGATGTAAGATCAGGCGCGTTTGCATATAAGGACGCGTTTGGGGATATAAATGAAATAGAGCAGAAGATCGCGCTGCTCGGTCCAATACCATCGGGAATATCAAAGATAAAGAACAAGTACCGCTGGCAGATAATAATAAAATGCGATAATGCCGACGCGCTCAACTCTCGTCTGCTCAGCGCTGAGGCTAAGGTAAAGAAAGCAGGAAAATACGGAGATATCTCCGTTGTTATAGATAAGGATCCTGTCACGATATATTGACACACCCGGATCGCGGCGGATCGAATGGAGGTAGTTAGCAATGGCAATACGTCAGCTGCGCTTTCGCGAGGACGAGGTCCTGCATAAGCGTTGTAAGGAAGTAAAAAAATTTGATGAAAAGCTCGGAATACTGCTTGACGATATGTACGATACTATGACCAAGGCAGATGGCGTGGGGCTTGCCGCTCCGCAGGTGGGGATATTGAAGCGCGCCGTGGTGATAGACGTAGGCAACGGACGTATCGAGCTGATAAATCCGGAGATAATAGAGACATCGGGAAGCCAGACCGGCAGCGAGGGCTGCCTGAGCTTTCCGGGAGTATACGGCGAGGTGGAGCGTCCCAACTATGTAAAGGTAAAGGCGCAGGACAGAAACGGAAAGTGGTTTATCGCCGAGGGCGAGGAGCTGCTTGCCCGCGCGTTCTGTCATGAGTGCGACCATCTTGACGGTCATGTGTTCACAGAGCTTGTAAAGAAGTATATAAATCAATAATGCTTTATCCGGCAGGATATGCCGGATATGCTCACAAGTCCACAAAGGGGAGGAAGCTATTATGAAGATACTGTTTATGGGAACGCCTGATTTTGCGGCAAAGATACTTGAGGCTGTGGCAGGAACAAGACACAGTGTTGTAGGAGCGATATCTCAGCCCGACAAGCCGAAGGGCAGAGGACATAAGCTGATGCCCACCGAGGTAAGGCTCAAGGCTGAGGAGCTCGGTATACCGGTGTATCAGCCGAACACGCTCAAAAACGGCGCGGCAAAGGAGATACTTGACGAGCTTGAGCCGGATATGATAATCGTGGCGGCATACGGCAAGATACTGCCGGATTATGTTATAGATTATCCTAAATACGGCTGTATAAACGTGCATCCATCGCTTCTGCCAAAATACAGAGGCGCGGCGCCTATCCAGTGGGCTGTGATAAACGGTGAGGAAAAGACGGGCGTGTGTATAATGCGCATGGATTACGGGCTTGACACCGGTGACGTTATCCTGTGTGAGGATACAGAGATAGGCGAGTATGAAACGACAGGCGAGCTGTTCGACAGACTTGCGGAGCTGGGCGGCGAGGTGCTCGTTGAGGCGATAGACAAGATAGAGAACGGTACTGCTGAATACACGCCGCAGAACCATGAGGAGCATACATATGCGCCTATGATAACAAAGGACATAGCCACGATCGACTGGTCAAAGCCGGCGGAGGAGATATCAAAGCTCATCTGCGGGCTGAACCCATACCCGCTCGCTCAGACCACCTATAAGGGTCAGGGTCTGAAGATAGCGGAGGCGTATGTGACAGACGGCATAGGCACGCCTGGAAAGATACTTGGTCTTGAAAAGGGCTTCGGACTCATAGTGGCGTGCGGCGATGGCGCGCTGTACGTTAAGACCGTACAGTTTGCCGGTTCAAAGAAGATGGATATTGAGGACTACGCGCGCGGACACGAGCTTGAAAAGGGTGTCATACTGGGCGCAGATAAGTAATAGATATGCGCTTTGCGCGGAGCAATAATAGTGCGCGCTTTGCGCATGGGATAAAAGGAGCTTGATTATATGTTGACAGCACTTGCATATTCGGCGGATAACGGGTTTTATGGACTTGGCTACGGCTATGGAGGATTTTTTTTCGATCCAACATACATGCTCGTTGTAATAGGTCTTATAATAACGCTTATAGCGTCTGCAAACGTGAAAAGCACGTTTGCAAAATACGATAAGGTCATATCAGCGCGTCGGCTCACAGGAGCCGAGGCGGCAAGACGGATACTTGACGCTAACGGTCTGCAATCGGTGAGGATAGAGCGTGTTTCGGGAAATCTTACCGACCATTTCAGCCCGAACGAGGGTGTAATAAGGCTTTCGGACGCGACCTACTCGTCAAGCTCGATAGCCGCGATAGGCGTTGCCGCGCATGAATGCGGCCATGCGGTGCAGCATCAGGTAGGATACGCGCCGATAAAATTCAGAAACGCGCTTGTTCCTGTTGTGAATATATGCAGCAGACTGTCGATACCGATAATACTTATAGGTATAATCCTTGGTATGACCGGGCTTGGAATGGCGGGCGTCATACTGTTCAGCGCGGTGCTGCTGTTTCAGATAGTCACTCTGCCTACAGAGACGAATGCGAGCAGGCGAGCTCTCCAGACGCTGGAGTCTATGGATCTGCTCTATGACGATGAGTTAAACGGCGCAAAAAAGGTGCTTACGGCGGCAGCTATGACGTATTTTGCAGCTGTTGCGTCGACCGCGCTGCAGCTATTCAGGCTGCTTTTGCTTGTTCGCGGCAGCAGCAGGAGGAATGACTGATGGATGCGCGTGAAGCGGCGCTCATCACGCTGTATGAGGTGTTTTACGAGGACGCATATTCAAATCTGGCGCTAAAGAGCATGCAGGAGAAATGCGGCGCGTTCGACAGGCGCGAAAGAGCACTGCTCACAGGCCTTGTGCACGGCGTTATATCGCGCAGGTATACTCTTGATCATGTGATAGGCTGCTATTCGAGCGTCAAGGTAAAAAAGCTGGCTAAATATATAAGGATAATACTTGAGCTGGGACTTTATCAGCTCATGTACATGGATAAGATACCGGAGAGCGCGGCGGTGAACGAGAGCGTAAAGCTCGCTAAGCGTTACGGCAGACGCGGAGCGGACAGGTTTGTAAACGGCGTGCTGCGCTCATTCTGCTGCAGCCGTGAATACTCCCTGCCCGAAACGGAGCCGGAGAAAGCTGCCGTGGAGCTTTCGTATCCTCCTGAGCTGGTCAGCCTATTTGTGAAGGACTACGGCGAGGAGAGAGCGCGCAGCATAATGCGCTCGCTAAACGAGCCGGCGCGGCTCACGCTCAGAGCGAATGCTCTTAAATGCAGCGGAGACGAGCTTGTAAAACTGCTCTCGAACGAGGGTCAGAGCGCAGAGCGTGGCGAGGGTACGCTTGTATACTCATCAGGATTCGATGTGGCAGCGTCAGAGCTTTACAGGCGCGGATATTTCAGCGTGCAGGACAAGGGCGCGTATATGGCGGCGGTAAGTCTTGATCCGCAGCCGGGCGAGACGGTCATAGATATGTGCGCGGCTCCGGGTGGAAAATCCACGCATATAGCGGAGCTGCAAAAAGACAGCGGAAAGGTCATTGCCTGCGATATATATCCGCATAAGCTCGGGCTTATAGACGACGCGGCAAAACGACTGGGTATAAAAACGATCAAAACGCTGCTTTCCGACGGCACAAAAACGCGTGAGGAGCTCATCGGCACAGCCGACAGAGTGCTTTGCGATGTGCCGTGTTCGGGAACAGGGATAATCCGGCGCAAGCCGGATATAAAACTGTGCAGGACTGATATTTCAGAGCTGCCGCCTATACAAAGCGTCGTGCTCGAAAACGGGGCGAAGTATCTTAAAAGCGGCGGTGTGATAGTGTATTCCACCTGCACTCTGCTAAAACGTGAGAATGAGGAGATTACAGCGTCGTTTCTTGAAAGAAACGGCGGATTTGAAAGGATATTTGAGAATACATATTTCCCCGATACCGATGGTTCGGACGGGTTCTATATATGTAAAATGCGGAAGAAATGATAGATTTAAAGGATTTTGAATATAAGGAGCTGGAGGATCACCTCATAGGTCTGGGCGAGAAAAAGTTCCGTGCGGCACAGATATACAAGTGGCTGCATATGGGCGTTGAGAGCTATGACGAGATGACGGATATTTCAAAGCAGCTCCGTGAAAAGCTCAAAGAGGAGAGCTATGTATCAACACTGGCTGTGGAGGAAAAATACGTTTCAGCCATTGACGGAACGGTGAAATATCTGTTCAGGCTCCCGGACGGGAACTGTATAGAAAGCGTAGTGATGAGGTATCACCACGGGCTTACTATCTGCATATCCTCGCAGATAGGCTGCCGCATGGGCTGCCGTTTCTGCGCGTCCACAATAGGCGGTCTGCAGCGTTCGCTGACGGCTGGTGAGATACTCAATCAGGTCATCTTTGCAGAGAAGGATATGGGCGAGCGGATATCGAATATCGTGCTTATGGGCATAGGCGAGCCGCTCGATAATTACGAAAATGTATTGAAATTCATCCGCAATGTAAGTCATGAAAAGGGAAAAAACATTGGCTTAAGGCATATCACGCTTTCAACGTGCGGCGTAGTGCCGGGCATCTACAGGCTTGCCCGGGAACAGCTGCCCATTACGCTTACAATATCGCTGCACGCGCCGAATAATGAAATACGCGATACCTTAATGCCGGTCAATCATAAATATAGGATAGAGGAGCTGCTCAGCGCTTGCGACGAGTACGTAAAGGCGACCGGCAGGCGGCTGAGCTTTGAATACTCGCTCATACACGGGGTGAACGACAGCCTTGAAAATGCCGCGGAGCTTGCGTCAATTGTAAGACCGCTGCACGCGCATGTCAACCTCATACCCGTGAACAAGATAAAGGAGCGCGATTTCAGAAAAGGCTCTAAAAACGAGATAAACGCGTTCCTTGCAAGGCTCACGGCTCTTGGAGTGAACGCGACTATAAGGCGCGAGCTGGGATCGGATATTTCAGCATCGTGCGGGCAGCTGAGAAAGAAAAAGATAGATTCGCAGACCCGCGAGGATCAGAGCGCGGATACACATGTGTGAAAGAAGGTGTAATTTTGGAGATAGGAGCATTGTCCGATGTCGGCAGGATAAGGAAGATCAACGAGGATAGTTTCAAGACCTTTGACGGTGAGGACTATTCTTATGCCATAGTTGCCGACGGTATGGGCGGCCATCAGGCTGGCGAGATAGCAAGCTCGATGGCGGTAGAATGTATAAGCGGCTACATAGAAAAGCGTCTGGACGTGAAAATGGACAGATTTCAGGCTATGGAGGTCATAAGGCGTGCGTTTCTGTATGCGAACTCCAAGATCTATGCGTATTCATGTGAGAATGACAGCGTTATGGGAATGGGCACAACTGCCACGCTGTGTATGGTGCGCGGAGGCTATGTTATATTCGCTCATGTGGGCGATTCGCGCGCGTATATGATAGGCAGCGGCATCAGTCAGATAACGAGGGATCATTCGTATGTTCAGGAGCTTGTAAAGCTCGGACAGATAACGCCCGAGGAGGCAAGACGTCATCCGCGCCGCAATTTTATAACGCGCGCAATGGGTGTTGAGCAGGCTCTCAAGGTAGACACGGGCGTAAAGCCATACAGCGGCGAAAGGCTGCTGCTCTGTTCCGATGGGCTGATAGACGATATTGAGGACAGCGAGCTGGCGGAGCTGGCGGAGGGCTGTTCAGCTGAAGAAGGAGTAAAAAGGCTGGTCGGGCTTGCCAACGAACGCGGCGGCAAGGACAATATCACAGTTATTATTATGGACGGCGGCGCGCCGTCAGATTTTTGACAGATTCGATTATAGTGCTGCTGCCGTTTAATGGCGCGTCAGCGGCGAAAGGAGAGATTATTGATGCTTGATGCCGAGAATCTTGTAGGCTGTCTGCTCAGTGACAGATATGATGTTCTTACGAAAATTGGCGCCGGCGGTATGGCGATGGTATATAAAGCTCACGACAAGGTACTTGACAGGAATGTCGCGATAAAGATACTGCGTGATTCATATGAAGAAAAGCAGGAGATAGTGTCAAACTTTATTAAGGAGGCAAGATCCTCAGCAAGCCTTGTGCATCCAAACGTTGTATCGGTTTATGACGTATGCGAATACGAGGGCATAAACTATATGGTAATGGAGCTTGTTGACGGTATCACCTTAAAGGAATATATAAAAAAGCATCCGCGTCTGCCGTGGCAGGAAGCGTGCGATTATGCTATACAGATAGGACAGGGAATACAGGCGGCGCATGAGCGCGGCATCATACACCGCGATATAAAGCCGCAGAATATAATAATGGCTCCGGGCGGAGTGCTCAAGGTGACGGATTTCGGCATAGCCAAGGCTATGGAGTCGGATAAGACCATAGCGGGCGGCACGGCTCTGGGCAGCGTGCATTACATATCGCCCGAGCAGGCACGCGGCGGATTCACCGATTTCAGGTCGGATATATATTCGCTGGGCATAGTGCTGTATGAGATGCTCGCGGGACGCGTTCCGTTTGACGGCGACTCGCCCGTATCGGTAGCGCTCATGCACATAGAGGAAGAGCCTGTGAATGTAAAATGCGTCAATATGGATGTTCCGGCTGATCTTGCATATGTCACGATGAAGGCGATGAACAGAGATCAGAATAAGCGGTATCAGAAGATGCAGGATCTGCTTGAGGATCTGCGCGCTGTGCTCGCAGACGAGACGCTTCCTTCAAAGGAGCAGGAGGAGCAGGAAAAAGAGGCTGCAAAGAAAGAGACAGCCGTGAGGGAGCAGCGCGAGCAGCCGCGTAAACCGCGCGAGCCACAGCGCACAGGCGCGAAGCGCAAGCCTGAAACTGCTGAGCGCAGTGGAAAAAAGCGCGATAAATCTAATATTAAAAAGAAGCGCGCAGAGAGGAACTCTGTAATACTCGCGCTTTCCACAATAGCAGTGATAGTGCTTGCGGCGGCGGGAGCAATAATGATAATGTTCCATCCGTTCAACAAAACTGTGCCTGATCTCAGGAACATGACTCTTGACGAGGCTAAGGCGGAGGCACAGTCTTACGGTTACACTATAAGCGAGGAGCTTGAGTACTCGCTCTCCGATACTGTGCTTGAAAACTGCGTAATATCGCAGCTGCCGGGCGCGGGCGAGGAGGCGCCGAAGTCAGAGCCGATACAGCTTGTAATATCGCTTGGTACATCCGGCGGAGGAATAGTTGTGCCGGACGTTTCACATAAGATGGTTGATGAGGCAGGCTCGATGCTCGAGAATGAAACTCTCACATACAAGATAGTGTCGGAATACAGCAGTGAGATCGAATACGGATATGTTATAAGACAGACCCCGGAATCGGGAACGCATGTAAACTCAGGCGATATAGTAACCCTGCATGTCAGCATTGGACCTAAGCCGTCAGGCGTGCAGTTCAATCAGGTGGCGGTTCCAAACGTAATGGGAATGTACCGCGATAACGCAGAAAGCGCGCTTTCAATGAGCAACCTGGGAACGGGAACAGTGTCATACATGCCGTCAGATCAGGCGGAGGGCACTGTAATAAAGCAGAGTCCGGCGGCGGGAACAATGGTAAACGAGGGCACGACCGTAACAATAGTGCTTTCGAGCGGCAGTGCCGATACGACTCTCGGTTCTGAATACCGCGGCGAGGTATCACAGCCTGTGAGCAGCGGCGGAAACGATACAGACGAGGAATATACTGAGGAAGAGCCCGATACAAACAATACTCAGACAGGCGAGAGCGGCGGCGAAAGCAGTACAGGCTCGGGAACAGGCGGCGAAACAGACGCTGAGACGGGCGGCAGCACAGCCTCCGGTCCTTCGCAGATGTTCACGGTAAAGATACCTGACGCGGCAGGCGATACGGTAAATGTGCGCGTGGTCGCAGATGGAAAGGTAGTGCATGACGCAGTGCATCAGAAAACAGAGGGCGCCGTTACAGTGGAGATACCCGGTACAAGCGGCAGCAGCGTAAGCGTGCAGGCTTATATAGACGGCGCTAAGGTAAGTGACAAAACGATCACATACTGAAACGGAGATATATGAAAGGAACTATAATAAAGGGCATAGGCGGGTTCTATTATGTTAGAAACGCTGAGGGCGAAATAACAGAATGCAAGGCTCGCGGGAAATTCAGAAAGGAAAGGATACTTCCTATGATCGGCGATGAGGTCGAAGCGGAGGTAAAGAACGGCAAGGGAACGATCACCGAGATATATCCGCGCCGTACAAAGCTTATCCGCCCCGCTGTGGCAAATATAGACGCGGTAGTCATAGTCGCGGCGGCTAAAAGCCCCGATCCCAACACCGCGCTTATAGACAGGATGCTTGTAAACGCCGAGATAAACGGGATCAGAGCGATAGTGTGCATAAACAAGTCTGATCTTGCCGACAGCTGCGCACTTGAGAGCATATATAAAAATGCAGGTTATGAAACGGCAGCAGTCAGCGCTGCAACAGGTGAGGGCATAGACAGGCTGTTTTCGATGATAGAGGGAAAGACGGCTGCGTTTGCCGGAGTCAGCGGCGTTGGCAAGTCAAGCATACTGACGCTCATAACGGGGAGCGAGCTTGAAACGGGCGAGGTGTCCGAAAAGATAAGCCGCGGAAGGCATACTACAAGACATGTGGAGCTGTTCCCGGTCAGGGGCGGTGGCTATGTGCTCGACACGCCGGGGTTTTCGTCCGTTGAAACGGAGGATATAACGCCGGGTGAGCTGGGCAACTGCTTTCCTGAGATCAGAGCTGTGTCAGGAGAGTGCCGGTTCAGGGGCTGTGCCCACATAGACGAGCCGGACTGCGCCGTAAAGGCGCTGCTTGAGAACGGCGGAATGGCGGTATCAAGGTATGAGTCGTACAAGGAGCTGTACGAGCTTCAGAGGAGTAAAAAAACATGGAAATAATTATATCGCCGTCAATACTGGCGGCTGATTTCGGTATACTCGCAGAGCAGATCAGGGCGGCAGAGGCAGGCGGTGCAAAATATCTGCATATAGACGTTATGGACGGTATGTTCGTAAAGAACATAAGCTTTGGTCTGCCGGTTATTGGATCGCTG
>CALXSS010000024.1 GCA_944391225.1 uncultured Clostridia bacterium | reverse complement strand
TGAACCATATGTTGCTCTTACTGAATTTCTGCCATGAGAGCCGATTAGATCACTGCCGGCGGCATCAAAGGCTTTGAGGCAAAGTATTTTGTCGCTTAGTATAAGAGGACCGTTTTCGTCTATGTCAACGCACCTCCACAGCACAGGCTTTCCATAATATGATCTCATTTGTATGTAATCGCCTATATTGATATTCATTTCCGCGCTCGCGCTCATCGGCACAAACGCGCACAGCATAACTATTGCTGCAAATAAGCTGATCGATCGTTTTTTCATTTAAGCCAACCCCGCAATTTTTACATTTACATAATGCCAAAGCTATTATCAGTTGTCTATATTATACAATATCCTCTCTCTATTGTCAATTATTTTTATACAATAGGCGGTAAATGTAAAACTTTTTGTGTTTGCACTCCGGTTTGGAGCAAAGTAAAAAGGCTGACGCCAACTCAACAAGTTTGCAGCAGCCTTGCGGTGCTTCGGAAAAACAGTGCAGAACGGATCAAACTAAAGGGCGCAGCCCCTATGTTCAATCGTTATTAAAAAATCTTTTTTCCGCTATTCGCACGCAGTCCTTTACGCACATAACGCACGGACGCTTTTTATAATATTCAGCTGTTCTTTCCTCCGGTTTAGATTCATACTCTTTTTTATTGAGGCCAAGCAGGTCGCCGCAGATGATAGAGCCGTTTTTTTCAGCAAATTCCTCCGACATATCATGCACGGCAGCATATACCTCTGAACGGGTATTGCCTTCGCCCGCGCCGCGTGAGAGCATCATTCCAGCTACCATTCCCATTCCCGAAACGGCTCCGCAGGTAAGACGCATCCTGCCGAAACCAGCGCCGAAGCCCTCTGATATTTTCATCGCTGTGTCAAAGTCAAGCCCTAAATCATCACAGAATGCTCCGATCACCGCCTGCGCGCAATTATAGCCCGATCTGAACAGCTGCTCAGCTTTTTCCTCTCTCGTCATAAATGCCTCTTTAGTTTCCAAATGATATGCCTACCTCTCTTGCCTCATTTACAAGATCGCAGTTTTCAGGTATCTTCTTAAGCTTACCTGCGACCTCAGAAAGCGGTACAGGCACTATCTTATTGTTCTGCAACGCCACCATATTGCCATACTTTTCCTCTTTTATCAGCTTAGCCGCTCCTGCACCAAACCTTGTGCAAAGCACTCTGTCATACGCGCATGGGCTGCCGCCGCGCTGGAAATGACCCGGGACTGTGACTCTTATCTCATTATCTATATATCTTGAAAGATCGCTTGCGACCTTGTACGCTATAGACGGATATGTCCATGACGCGCGCGCAGCCTTAAGCTCCTTTTTCTTCATTGCCGCCTCCTGCTTGGAGATAGCTCCCTCGGCAACAGCTAAGATAGAGAAGTTCTTGCCGGCAGATTCACGCTTATTCACTATTCCGGCTACCTTTTCGATGTCATACGGGATCTCGGGCAGAAGGATTATATCCGCGCCGCCCGCTATTCCGGCATGGAGAGTGAGCCAGCCGACCTTGTGTCCCATTACCTCTACGATAAAGATCCTGCCGTGCGATGTCGCCGTTGTATGGATACAGTCTATTACCTCTGTAGCAATATTGCACGCGCTCTGGAAACCAAAGGTCATATCGGTGCCCCATACATCGTTATCTATCGTCTTGGGGAGAGATACCACATTAAGACCTTCCTCGCTAAGCATATTCGCAGACTTATGAGTTCCGTTTCCACCCAGAACAACAAGACAATCGAGCCCCCACTTGCGGTAGTTAGCTTTCATGTTCTTTACCTTGTCTATTGGGTTAGCCTCGTCAATCACTCTCATCATCTTGAACGGCTGACGAGACGTTCCAAGTATCGTTCCGCCCAAAGTCAGTATTCCTGAAAAATCGGATTTTGACATCTTGCGAACATCACCGTGGATAAGTCCGGAATATCCGTTCTGGATACCGTAGATCTCAACATTGTCATCGAATTCTTCATACAGCGATTTTGCCACGCCGCGGATCGCCGCGTTAAGTCCCTGGCAATCTCCGCCGCTTGTAAGTATTCCGATCTTTTTCATGCAATCGTCCCCTTTCAAATCGAGCGCGGCTAAATGCCGCGCAGCTATTATATTAATTTGTCAGGACAGCTGCCCGCTGCCGCTGTTATTTGAGTCAAAACAGATTCGGTTTCAGTCTTGCAATTACCACCCTGTCATTATCGCAGGCATCCTGCTTGAGCTTTACTCCGGAAAAGCCCTCCTCCTTGAGCATTTCGACTACCTCCTCACCCTGGTTGTAGCCTATCTCAAACGCGATCAATCCGCCCTCCTCAAGGATATCGGACGCTATTTCTATTATCCTGCGGTAAAACATCAGTCCGTCAAAGCCGCCGTCAAGAGCCTCCACAGGCTCATAGCTGCTCACGATATTATCAAGACTGAATATGGTCTCCGTTTCAATATACGGCGGGTTTGACACTACGATATCATATTTCCCCTCCGGTATCTCCTCAAGAATATCACATTTTTCAAGCTTGACATCTACGCCGTTAAGCTCCGCATTCTTCTTTGCCACGCTCAGTATGCCGTCGCTGTAATCAAGAAGAGTTACTTCTGTATTCTTGCACAATTTAGCTATGCTTATGCCAATACAGCCGCTGCCGGTTCCTATATCGAGCACCTTGAGCTTTTTCTTGCCGATCTTGGATATTACCGTTTCAACAAGTGTTTCGGTATCGGCACGCGGTATAAGCGTTAGCTCGTTTACCAAAAATTTCAGTCCCATAAATTCCGTTTCGCCCAGAATATACTGAAGCGGCATTCCGGAATTTCTCTTTTTAACAATCTCTTTAATTTCCTCCAGCTCCGCATCCGTTACCTCTCTCGGGTGCAGAACAAAATCAGCCTGCGACATATCGGTGACGTGAGATATTATCCAGTCAGCCTCATGTCCATTGTCCCCTAATTGCTTGCGCACCTCACTGCGCAATTGACCGATTACCATTTGTCCTCCTCTTTATTCTCCGGTATGCACGGAAGCATTGACTCGATAGCTACCTCGATCTGTGACTCGTCCGGCTCGCGGGTAGTAAGCCGCTGAAGCCACAGTCCGGGCTTTGACAATGCGCATACAAACCTGTTTTTGCTTCTTCCCGCCCATTTAATTACCTCAAACGACAATCCTGCGACCAACGGCAAGCACAAAATTCTTGTTCCCATTCTCAGCAGGATCGATACTATCCTGATGTATCCGTCGAATCTTGGCAGGAATGCGTATATTATTATACTTATTATCATTACGAAAAGTAAAAAGCTCGTTCCGCAGCGCGGATGGAATCTTGTATACTTTTTTACGTTTTCGACTGTCAGCTCCTCGCCGCCCTCATAGCAGGCAATCGTCTTGTGCTCTGCGCCGTGATACTCAAACACACGCTGTATATCCTTCATTTTTGATATGAGCATCATATAGCCGAGGAATATAGCCATTCTCATTATACCCTCGAACAGGCTTGTAAAGGTCTGTGTAGATGTCACGCTCTTAATAGCCGGTATGCTCTCCACCAGACTTGAGAGCAGCGATGGGAGAAGTATGAACAGAGCCACGCTGAATATCACCGACAGGAATATGGCGAAATAGATAACCACATCCTTTATCTTATCGCCCAGCTTATCCTCCAGCCATTTGTCGAACTTGCTCTGCTTTTCGTCCTCTTCCTCCTCTATATCCACAAACTCTGCGCTGAACATGAGCGCCTTCATCCCTATCACAAGACTGTCTATAAAGCTTACGCAGCCGCGTATTATAGGCAGCTTGAAAAACTTCTTTCTTGTCTTTGTTCCGTTATCCTCTATCTTTTTTGTGATCTCGCCGTCAGGCTTACGCACAGCCACTACTGTTTTATACGGACCGCGCATCATCACACCCTCCATTACCGCCTGACCGCCTATGGAGGTGATATGTTCTTCCTTTGCCATCTGCAAACTATTCCCTTTCGTTCCAATATAAGCTTAGATATACTCAACAACCGCAGCAGCAGGGCAGACACAAGCACGGAAGCGGACAGCAGTCGCCTCCTGAGCTGTATACACCGCCGCCGTTCCTGTAGGAATCGCTCCTGTTCTTAATATTATTCAGCGTTGCGCTGTATTCTGTATTTGAAGGATCCATTCTGACCGCCTGATTTATCTGCTCTATACCCTGTGTGTACCAGCCGCGCTGTATATTTGCCAGACCGGAAAGATAATACCATTCCGCCGTTTTTGGCAGCTGCTGAAGCACTGCCTGTGCTTTCATTGGCTGGCGCATATTCAACAGCGTTCGCACAAGCTCGAACGTTGGCTTAACATTCTGGTATCCACCGTAACCGCCTCCATAGCTGCCGTAGCCTCCGCCGCTGTAGCCGCCTCCGCCTGTCGGACCGCTGTTATGAGTTCCGGTCTTTTTCATGATCATATCATAAGCCTTGTTTATCTCTTTCATCTTCTCCGCCGCAAGGTCTGCGAGCGGATTATTTACATACTTATCGGGGTGATATTTTTTTACAAGCTCCTTATATGCTTTTTTGATAGTTTCCTCATCAGCATTCTCACTGACACCGAGGACCTCATATGGATTCATTAATGTCATTCCTCCGATTTAAACATTTACGTTTGTTCTCCTGTTCCGCACCGGACAGGACAAGTCGTTGCTTCTGCTTAAGACTTGTATATATTATTTTTCCTACTATGCTTTTATTTCTCTTAAAATTTATCAGTTCAAAAGCCGATGCGATATTTTCAAGCGTGAAGGTAAGTCCAAGCTCAATACTTTCCTTACGGCTGCCTTTAAGCTCCTCCAAAGATACAGCGCCTCCAGCCAGAAACGGATTGTATGCTCCGCTTTTGCTGTCCTCCTCCGCATCATTGTACGCATCCAGTATATATATCCATCTTCCAAGATTATACCCCATCCATTCAAGCGCGCGCCTGTCGCTTTCGTTTTTAACCATATCCGGCGAAAACAATGCGCCAAGCAGCGCCGCAAATGTGTCTGCCGCCGCGTCTATATCGGAACAGCGCTCTTTTTCTAACTCGCTAAGAGCCGCAAGCTGTCGTTTTATTATCTCCAGCTGCTCATGGCAGCGCTTTCTAAGACGCAGATATCCAGGCAAAAACAGCGCCATTCCTAAAAGAGCTTTTATGCTCCTTTCATCGTGCCAGTCATCTGCAAGCTTAAGATAGCTGAGCAGCGCGCCCATATCAGCCGCATAATCCACAGCCTCATCCTCGCGTACGCAGCCATGTCGGCTCATAGGATGAGCTGCGCATCGCTCATTGCGCGTTATGCCGTCATCACCGAGAGCTGAGAGAACGATAGCTAAAAAAGTTATATCATAGCTCAGCCCCATCCTTGAGAGCTGAGAGGCTCTTCTTCCCTCCGCCTTGCATACTCCGCAGTAGTATGAGCGAAAAACCTCATATTCCCGCTCAGTAAGCTGTCCCTTTGCCACGGTCACATATCCAAACACAAAATCATTCCTTTTTATGCTGCCGGAATACATTCTCCCGACATTATCCGTACTGCTGATTATATCACAAATATAAGAAAATCTCAACAGTTTTTTATGATTTTGCGAAAAATTTATAATTTATACATATAATATGATAAAGTATGGCTCTATAAATACAATAGTGCATAATAGAGCACAAAACGGATATATTAACAATAAAAAAAACAGACAGGTGATACAATGAACAATATGACAGATGAAGAATACAGCAAATACGTCAAGAGTCGGACTCCAAGCTCTAAAACAGGCAAAAACTGCATAAAAGCATTTATTGCCGGAGGCACTATATGCGCCATAGGCGAGGCTTTTTTAAAGCTGTATATCTATCTTGGCATGAGCAGTGAAACAGCCTCTGTTCTTGTCACAGTTACAATGATCTTTTTGGGTACTTTTCTTACGGGACTTAATATCTATCCAAAGCTTGCAAAGCACGCCGGCGCCGGAACTCTTGTGCCTGTTACCGGCTTTGCAAATTCTGTCGCGGCTCCCGCGCTCGAGGCAAAAACAGAGGGATATATCACAGGCGTTGGCGCGAAAATTTTCACTATTGCCGGACCCGTAATACTATTCGGCACTCTTGCGTCGATAGTGAGCGGGCTTGCATATTATTTATGGCAGCTTGTGTAATATGATCGCCCCCGGCATTGACGCATTGACGGCAATTCCACTAAAAACGGCTTTACTTTTTAGTCAAATATTACAGCATATCGTTTTTTTTAAAATAAATATTGAAAAAAGCTCCGTAAAGGTATATAATTGTAGAGGAGATTTTTCTGCAATTTTCAGTTATTTTATGACTGGGCTGTATACAGCTTTATAGTTTACAGCAGCATTGCAGTCTTTATGAAAGGGAATTCAGAATGGAACACAGAATCGGAGAAGAATGCGGAGTTTTTGCAATTTATGACCCTGCCGGTGACTGTGCGAGAAGCGCATATTACGGGCTTTACGCGCTGCAGCACCGCGGTCAGGAAAGCTGCGGCATAGCGGTAAACAACAACCGCGACATAACCTACCACAAGGACATGGGACTTGTGAACGAGGTATTTGATAACGAAACCATTGAGAGCCTTGGCGGAACTATGGCTATCGGTCATGTTCGGTATTCAACGACCGGCGGCTCGCTGCGCGCAAACGCTCAGCCGCTTGTACTGCGCTATATAAAGGGAAATCTTGCGATAGCTCACAACGGCAATCTTGTAAACAAGCCTGAGCTTGAGGAAAAGCTCAGCCGCAACGGCGCTATTTTCCAGACAACAAGCGACACTGAAATGATAGCCTACACAATAGCAAGGCACAGACTTGACGCCGGAAGTGTGGAAAGAGCTGTTGAAAAAACGATTGCGGAGCTTTCGGGCGCCTTTTCGCTCGTTATAATGAGTCCTCAGAAGTTGATAGCCTGCCGTGATCCATGGGGGTTCAGACCCCTTTGCATGGGCAGAAAGGGTGACGCGATAATGTTCGCCTCCGAAACCTGCGCGCTTGATACACTGGGAGCAGAACATGTGCGCGATCTTAAGCCCGGAGAAATAGTTATAGTTAAAAACGGCGAAATATCAACCATAGACACATATGTGAACACAAAGCCGCATAAGCAGTGCATCTTTGAATATCTGTACTTTGCGCGCCCTGACAGTATAATAGACGGTCAGTCAACAAACGATTCGCGCGAGCTTGCCGGAAGATTTCTCGCAAAGGATTTCCCCGCTGATGCTGATGTTGTTATAGGAGTTCCCGATTCTGGGCTATGTGCGGCTATGGGCTTTGCAAAGGAATCTGGCATACCGTACGGCATAGGATTCGTAAAAAATAAATATATAGGCAGATCCTTTATACAGCCCACACAGGAAATGCGTGAAGACGCCGTAAGGATCAAGCTTAACGTGCTTAAAAGCACGGTGGAAAACAAGCGTGTAGTAATGGTGGATGACTCAATAGTCCGCGGCACGACCTCAAAGAGAATAGTTGCGCTTCTGCGCCGATTCGGAGCTAAGGAGGTCCATGTCCGCTCATCAGCTCCTCCGTTCATGTATCCGTGTTTCTTCGGCACAGATGTGCCCTCACGCGATCAACTCATAGCCACCAACAGAACAATAGATCAGATGTGCGAGATGATAGGAGCGGACAGCCTTGCCTTTCTGCCCGTATCACGTCTTAAAGAGATCATTCCGGATGCTGAGTGCGGCTACTGCGACGGCTGCTTTACAGGCAATTATCCAGTAGAAGTGCCATCCGTTGAATAGATATACGGGATACTTTTTAGTATCCCTTTTTGACTTTGATCGATAGCAGAACTCCATCAAAGATCTGCTATCGTCTATGACTTTAACGCAAACTATGGCAGCTTTCTGCCGAATAATAAGAGAAAGGAATTGATATTATGGCTAACCCAAAAGCAGCGCTTATTATGGGCTCCGATTCGGACTTTGATAAGGTAAAGGGCTGTATCACAAAGCTTAAGGAGTTCAACATCGATGTGGAGGTAAACGTTATCTCTGCTCACCGCACGCCGGACAAGGCGATGGAATACGCTAAAAACGCGGAGGCAAACGGCATAGAGGTCATCATTTGCGCGGCAGGAATGGCGGCGCATCTTGGCGGAGTGGTTGCCGCAAATACGACTCTCCCTGTTATAGGTATACCTATAGAATCGACCTTTAACGGTATGGATGCACTGCTTGCCACAGTACAGATGCCGCCCGGAATACCGGTGGCTACCGTTGGGCTCAATAACGGCACGAACGCCGGCATACTCGCAGCTGAGATGCTTTCACTAAAATACGACTACATCAAGCAGATGCTCAAGGACGCGCGCGCAAAAATGGCTGCAGGTGTAGAGGCTAAGGACGCGGCTATAAAGGAAAAGGCAGCCGCTCTTTGATAAAAAAACTGTAAGATCACAAAGGAGAATTAACAATGGCTACAGATGCTTATAAATCTGCCGGTGTAAATGTAGAGGCCGGCTATGAATCGGTAAGACTTATAAAGGATGATGTAAAACGCACATCTATTGAGGGAGTTCTCGGCGGTATCGGCGGCTTCGGCGGTCTTTTTGAGATATCAAAGGATTACAAGAACCCTGTTCTTGTTTCGGGAACAGACGGAGTCGGCACAAAGCTGAAGATAGCTTTTCTGCTCGACAAGCATGACACTATAGGTCAGGACTGCGTAGCGATGTGTGTAAACGATGTCGCATGCTCGGGCGCAAAGCCGATATTTTTCCTCGACTATCTTGCGGTAGGCAAAAACAAGCCTGAAAGGATAGCTGAAATAGTCAAGGGCGTTGCAGACGGCTGCGTAAAAGCGGGCTGCGCTCTCGTTGGCGGTGAAACAGCAGAGATGCCGGGATTCTATCCTGAGGACGAATATGACCTTGCCGGCTTCAGCGTAGGCATAGTTGAAAAGGACAAGATAACTGACGGATCAAAGGCGCAGGCAGGCGATAAGCTCATAGGCATAGCCTCAAGCGGCATACACTCCAACGGATATTCACTCGTAAGAAAGCTTTTTGACCTCAACGGAGAAAGCGCAAAAGCGAATCTTTCGGAATACAGCGACAAGCTCGGTATGACTGTGGGCGAGGCTCTGCTGACACCAACAAGGATATACGTTAAACCGCTGTTAAAGCTTATTGACGAGATAGGCATAAAAACTGTTTCACATATCACGGGCGGCGGTTTTGTTGAAAATGTGCCGAGAATGCTTCCTGACGGACTCAAGGCTGTTATACGCAAGGGCACATGGGATGTCCTGCCTATATTCGATATACTTCAGGAAAAGGGAAATATCCCGGAGGCTGATATGTACAACACCTTCAACATGGGTATAGGTATGATAGTTGCGGTTGCTGCCGACAAGGCAGAGGCGGCAGTGAAATGCCTTGAGGAAGCCGGAGAAAAAGCTTCGATCATTGGCGAGCTTGCTGAGGGAGAAAAGGACGTAGAGATCATATGAAAAGGATAGGCGTTCTTATTTCCGGAGGCGGAACGAACCTGCAGGCTCTTATAGACAAGCAGGGCACAGTTATAAAAAGCGGAAAAATAGTATGCGTATGCTCTAACAGCGCCTCGGCATACGGTCTTGAACGGGCAAAGAAATCCGGCATACCAACGCGTGTGATACGCAAGAATGCCGACTGCGGCGGTGATGCTGAGGAGTTCAGCCGCCGGATTTGCGAATATATGAAAGAAATGCAGGTAGACATAATAGTGCTTGCCGGATTTATGGCAATATTCAGCGGCGAGCTGCTCAGAGAGTATTCCAACAGGATAATAAACATACATCCATCGCTCATCCCCTCCTTCTGCGGAAAGGGCATGTACGGACTTAAGGTGCATGAGGCGGCGCTCGGCTACGGTGTAAAGGTGACAGGCGCAACAGTACACCTTGTCAATGAAGTCGTTGACGGCGGCAGGATCCTTTTGCAGAAGGCTGTAAACGTCCAGGACGGCGACACGCCCGAAACACTGCAAAGACGGGTCATGGAAGAGGCTGAGTGGATAATACTTCCGCAGGCTGTCGAGATGGTATGCAGTCAATGAAAGGAGCTGTCATTATGATAAATATTTATGAAGAACTTAAAAATAATTCCTATCCGGGCAGAGGAATAGTTATAGGAAAATCGGCTGACGGCAAAAAAGCTGTCGCAGCATATTTCATTATGGGACGCAGCGTGAACAGCCGCAACCGCGTTTTCGTTGAGGACGGCGACGGAATACGCACACAGGCTTTTGATCCATCAAAGCTGGAGGATCCGCACCTGATAATATACGCGCCTGTGCGCGTGCTCGGCAACAAAACGATAGTTACAAACGGCGATCAGACCGATACTATCTATGAGCTTATGAATCAGCAGCTTACATTTGAGCAGTCGCTGCGCACACGCGAATTTGAGGATGACGCTCCGAATTACACACCGCGTATCTCAGGCATAATAAAGACCGATAACGGCGGTTTCAACTATGCCATGTCAATACTCAAAAGCGATAACGGAAACCCTGACTCCTGCTTAAGATACACATTCTCATACAAAACCCCGATAGCCGGAGAAGGAAGATTTATCCATACCTATATGGGCGACGGCAGCCCGCTCCCGTCATTTTCAGGAGAGCCTAAGCTCGTGGCTATACCTGATGATATAGACGAGTTTACAAACGGTCTCTGGGACTCATTGAACGAGGATAACAAGGTATCACTGTTTGTAAGATATATAGATCTTGCCAGCGGCGACACCGATACAAGGATAATAAATAAAAACAAATAATTCTGAGAGGATGTATTAAAATGAATGAAATGCAATTAAAATACGGCTGCAACCCCAACCAAAAGCCGTCACGCGTATTCATGGAGGACGGCAGCGAGCTGCCTATAGAGGTGCTCTGCGGAAAGCCCGGATATATAAACCTGCTTGACGCTTTAAACGGCTGGCAGCTTGTAAAGGAGCTTAAAAAGGCTACAGGGCTTCCGGCAGCCACATCGTTCAAGCACGTTTCGCCGGCAGGCGCCGCTGTAGGCGTGGAGCTTTCAGACACGCTCAAGAAGATATACTTTACTGATGATGTGGAGCTTACCCCGATGGCTAACGCTTACGCAAGAGCGCGCGGAGCCGACAGAATGTCATCATTCGGTGATTTCATAGCACTTTCGGACGAGTGCGACAAGGCTACAGCTCTACTTATAAAGAAAGAGGTATCTGACGGAATAATCGCGCCGTCATATTCAGATGAGGCGCTTGAGATACTCAAGGCAAAGAAAAAGGGCAATTACTGCGTGCTTAAGATAGACGCTGACTATACTCCGGCTCCCATTGAGCGCAAGCAGGTTTACGGCGTTACATTCGAGCAGGGCAGAAATGAGCTTGACATTAATACAGAGCTTTTATCAAACGTTGTAACAGATAACAATGAGCTGCCGGAGAGCGCAAAGCGCGATCTTATGATCTCTCTTATCACGCTTAAATACACACAGTCCAACAGCGTATGCTATGTTAAGGACGGACAGGCGATAGGAATAGGCGCAGGACAGCAGTCAAGAATACACTGCACACGTCTTGCAGGCTCGAAGGCTGACACATGGTGGCTGAGACAGTGCCCTAAGGTGCTCGGACTGCAGTTTGTTGACGGAATAAAGCGCGCTGACAGAGATAATACAATAGACGTATACATCTCTGACGAGCATGACGATGTGCTTGCAGAGGGCACATGGCAGAAGTTCTTCAAGGTAAAGCCGGAGGTGCTTACAGCTGAGGAAAAGAAAGAATGGATAGCTAAGAACACAGATGTGGCATTAGGCTCAGACGCGTTCTTCCCGTTCGGCGACAACATCGAAAGAGCGCACAAGTCCGGAGTTAAATATATAGCTCAGCCTGGCGGCTCTGTTCGCGACGATAATGTTATAGAAACTTGCAACAAATATAACATGGCTATGTCCTTTACAGGAATACGCCTGTTCCACCATTGATATACAGGAGAGATTGGATATGAAAATATTGGTTGTCGGAGGTGGCGGACGCGAGCATACTATAGTATGGAAAATCGCTCAGTCTCCCCTCGCTGAAAAAATATACTGCGCGCCTGGCAACGGCGGCATTTCAGAGCTTGCGGAGTGTGTGAACATAAGCGCTACTGACATTGATTCAATGGTAAAGTTCGCAAAAGAAAAGGAAATAGACCTTGTAATGGTCGCGCCTGACGATCCTCTCGTACTCGGCATGGTAGACGCCATGGAGGCTGCGGGCATAAGAGCGTTCGGTCCGCGTGCAAACGCCGCTATAATCGAGGGCAGCAAGGTCTTTTCAAAGGAGCTTATGAAAAAATACGGCATCCCAACAGCAGCATATGAGGTATTCACTGACAGCGCGTCAGCTATAGAATACGTTAAAAAGGGTACTTATCCGGCAGTTATCAAGGCTGAGGGACTCGCTCTCGGAAAGGGCGTCATTATAGCTCAGAACGAGAAAGAGGCTGTTGAGGGCATAAAGGAAATAATGGACGACAAGAAGTTCGGCGACAGCGGCAGCAGAGTCGTTATCGAGGAATATCTGACAGGCCCTGAGGTATCCGTTCTCGCCTTTACAGACGGAAAGACCGTATGCCCGATGGTATCAGCTCAGGATCACAAGCGAGCATACGATAATGACCAGGGACTCAACACAGGCGGCATGGGAACTTTCTCGCCATCCCGTCTTTACGATGCGGCTAAGGCTGAGGAGTGCATGAACAACATATTCCTCCCCACAATAAAGGCTATGGCTGCCGAGGGCAGACCTTTCAAGGGCGTGCTCTATTTTGGACTTATGATGACAGCCGACGGTGTTAAGGTAATAGAGTACAACTGCCGTTTCGGAGATCCTGAAACTCAGGTCGTTCTGCCGCGGCTCAAAACAGATCTTGTTGAAATAATGAACGCGGTTATAGATGAGCGTCTTGACGAAATAGATATTGAATGGGCGGACAACGCGGCTGTATGCGTTGTTATGGCGTCAGGCGGATATCCTGTATCATATGAAAAGGGCTTTGAGATAACAGGCATTGAGGACGCCAACGCAATGGATAACGTTATTGTTTTCCATGCCGGCACAAAGCTTGAAAATGGAAAATTCCTTAACAACGGCGGACGAGTTCTCGGCGTTACAGCTGTTGATGATGATCTTGACAAGGCTATCAAACGCGCATATGAGGCGGTAGGAAAGATCACATGGAAGGACGAATTCCACAGAAGCGATATAGGCATCAAATAACAAGGTGATATTATGAGAAACAACTATATCTCATGGGACGAGTATTTTATGGGCATAGCGCTGTTAAGCGCTATGCGCTCCAAAGATGAGAATACTCAGGTTGGAGCCTGCATAGTAAACAATGAGAATAAAATACTCTCGCTCGGCTATAACGGAATGCCCATAGGCTGCGCTGACACCCAGATGCCGTGGAAACGCAGCGGAGCGCCTCTTGACACTAAATACATGTATGTGTGTCATGCGGAGCTGAACGCGATACTTAACAGTCCGGCGCCGTCGCTGCAGGGAGCAAGGCTGTACTCCACGCTGTTCCCCTGCAATGAATGCGCAAAGGCTATAATCCAGAGCGGCATAAAGGAGATCATTTTCATGTCCGACAAATACTCGGATTCCGACAGTGACATAGCCGCCAAAAAAATGTTTGACATGGTGGGCGTAAAATACAGAAAATACGAGCCTACCGGCAACGAGATAACTATAAAACTATAATTCCTGACGGAGGCATACTGGCAATGGATGAAAGTAAATATGCAGAAAAGGTTCTTGATACCGAAAAAATATTCCAGGGAAAAATAATAACTGTTAGGGTCGATTCTGTGGAGCTTCCCAACGGCAACAAATCAAAGCGCGAGATAGTGGAGCACCACGGCGGAGTAGGCATGATAGCCGTAACGCCTGAGCGCGAGGTATTTATGGTATCACAATACAGGATAGCCGCAAAATCAATGATGCTCGAAATACCGGCAGGCAAGCTTGAGCTTGGCGAGGATCCTCTTGAGGCAGGCATACGCGAGCTTGAGGAGGAAACGGGCTACAAGGCAAACAAGATAGTACCGCTCGGCGTTTATTATGCTACTCCGGGCTACTGCGAGGAAAAGCTTTCACTCTATCTTGCGACCGACCTTGAGTTTGTAGGACAGCATCTTGATGAGAACGAATTTCTCAACGTTTCAAAGTTCTCGCTCGATGAGCTTTACAATATGGTCATGGACAACAAGATAAATGACTGCAAAACAGCTATTGCTATACTTAAGGCTAAGGCTATTCTCGGATGATCAAGACATAAAAATGCTGCCGCAAACGCGTCTTTACAGGCGCGCATTGCGGCAGCATTTTTTTATTATACCCCGTCTTTCCAGTACCACCATTTCAGCTTTTCCGGCTCATGCTCCTCATTTTCAGCATAGTACACCGCAAGCCTAAAAACATACAGCCGGCACTTGACCTCTATATACCATCAATATTTATTTACTTTTTATTATTGATATGATATAATTATATCAATAATAACTTAATATATGTAAAGGAGCCATTATGAAATTCATACATCTTTCAGATCTTCATATCGGAAAACGGGTAAACGGTTTTTCCATGCTCGAAGACCAGGAATATATTCTCAATGAAATAATCGAAATAATAAAAGATGAACAGCCTGATGCTGTATTTATTGCCGGTGATGTATATGATAAAAGCATTCCCTCCGCCGAGGCTGTACAGCTTTTTGACAGCTTTCTTGTTGACCTCTCCAAGCTCAATACATCGGTATTCGTTATAAGCGGCAATCATGATTCCGCAGAAAGAATAGCTTTCGGCAGCAGGCTTATGAAATTGAGCAGGGTTTATATGTCACCTGTATATAACGGGTGCATAAGCCCGTCAGAGCTAAAGGATGAGCATGGTATCATCAGGATATACATGCTGCCTTTTATAAAGCCTGCTCATGTAAGAGCTGCATTTCCCGATGAGGAAATATCAAGCTATACCGACGCTTTGAGCGCGGCTGTAAAACATATGAATATTGACACATCGGTCCGTAATATACTTATCACTCATCAGTTTGTTACCGGCTCTGCAAGATGCGATTCTGAGGAGCTTTCAGTAGGAGGCACAGACAATGTAGACGCATCTGTATTTGAACGGTTTGACTATACTGCTCTCGGTCACATACACGGGCCACAGAATGCAGGTTCTGAAAAAGTCAGGTACTGCGGCACTCCTCTCAAATATTCATTCTCCGAGTGCAGCCACAAAAAATCCGTTACTGTAGGAACACTCAGTAAAAAAGGCACACTTTCTATAAAAGAAATACCGCTTATACCCCTGCATGATATGCAGGAAATACGCGGCAGCTTTTATGACCTTACGCAGCCGGAGTATTACAATAATATACAGAGAAATGATTATATACATATCACACTCACTGATGAAAACGATATACCAGACGCAGTATCGGAGCTGAGGAAGATATATCCCAATACCATGGTGCTTGACTATGACAACACCCGCACAAGGACAGAGTTCAATTTATCTAATTTAGATATTCTTGGCAGTTCTGATCCTGCCGAGCTTTTTTCCGACTTCTACACAATGTGCAACGGCTCAGAGCTGAGCGCAGACCAAAGGAAGATCATTGACACTCTTGTAAAGGAAATATGGGAGGAAGAAGTATGAGACCTATAAAACTAACTGTAAGCGCATTCGGACCATATGCCGGTACAACTGTGTTTGATCTTGATAAATTCGGAACAAGCGGTATATATCTTATAACCGGGGATACCGGAGCCGGAAAGACGACTATTTTTGACGCTATCACCTACGCTCTTTACGGCGACCCGAGCGGAGATACAAGAACAGCAAATATGTTCCGCAGCAAATACGCTGACGCGAACACACCCACATATGCCGAGCTGATATTTGAATACCGCGGCAGCCTATATAAGATCAAACGCAATCCTGAATACGAACGCCCCTCAAAGCGCGGCAGCGGTACGACAACAGAAAAGGCTGATGCTACTCTTGAATGCCCCGGCGGACAAATATACACAAAAGCTTCAGAGGTAAACAAAAAGATAAATGAAATAATAGGAATAGACCGCAACCAATTCGGACAGATAGCAATGATAGCTCAGGGCGAGTTCAAAAAACTCCTGCTTGCAGGGACTGATGAACGCAGAAAAATATTCCAGAATATTTTTAACACAAAAAAATATGAGGATCTCCAAAGAAAGCTTAAAAACATGTCAGACGAGCTAACAAAAAAGCACGAGCAAACCAAGGTAAATATAGACTCATTCATTCAGAGCACACGATCACCTGATGACAGCGAGCTGAATGAAAAACTTGCTGCTGCTAAGAGCGGTCAGCTGCCCTCTGCTGAAATATCAGAGCTGCTAAACAGAATAATTGAGTTTGACAACGTTGCGCTCAGCGAGATAGAGAAAAAGACAAAAACAACTGATTCGGCTCTGAACGACGTATCAAGCAAATTGGGCAAGGCAGAGGAGATAGCTAAAACAATATCCTTGCTTGAAAACAACAAAAAAACATACAGCGAGCTGCTGCCAGAAAAGGAAAGGCTGCAAAGAGAATTTGAAGAAGAAAAAAAGCGCCAACCCGAACATGAGGAACTGAAAAAAGAAATAACCAAAGCCGAAAGCCGCCTTAACGAATATGATGAGCTTGATAAAGCTCTCACGGATATAGCAAATGCAAACGAAGATATATCCTCCAAAAAGAGAGAGCTTGACAAGCTGCAAAAAGAGACCGAAGCTATCAAAACAGAACTTGAAAACAGCAAAAAAGAACGGGAAACTCTGAAAGATGTGTACGTCAAACACGAAAGGCTATCACAAAGCAAGCAAAGACTTACAGACAAATCTGACAAAGCAAAAGAGATCCAAAAAAGTCTGAAAGAGCTTGAGAAGCTGAGATCCGAGCTAAAGGCTGCTCAGGACGAATACTTACAGCTCTATGAGGATGCCGCAAAAAAGAAAAATAAATACGAAATTGCTCATAAAGCTTATCTTGACGATCAGGCAGGCATACTTGCCAAAGAGCTTAAGGAGAATACCCCCTGCCCGGTTTGCGGATCTCTTTCTCACCCATCACCTGCCGCATGTATCGCAAACGCGCCTACAAAAGCGGAGCTTGACACACTTAAGGACAGAGCTGATAAAGCTGATAAGAAATCAGATAAAGCGAACGAAAAAGCAGCTGAGCTTAATGTTAAGCATGCTGAAAAAAACAAAACAATAAATAAGAACGCCGCGGAACTGCTTGGAGATATTGAAAACAAAGATATATCGGAAGATATCAACAAATTTCTTGATCAGACAGATGCTGAGATGCGGCAGCTAAAATCAGAAATAGAGTCTGCGGGCAAAGGTATAAAACGAATTGAAGAGCTTGAAAGGACAATTCCTGAAAATGAGGATAAAATCAAGAAAAACTCTGACACCGAATCCGCTCTAAAGCAAAACCTTGCAGCTCTTGAAGCAGAAATAAAAAAGCTGGCAGAACGTTCAGAAACACTTAGAGCTACACTTCAATTCAAATCCAGAGCGGAGGCAGAAAAAAATATTGCTTTACTGCAGAAAAAGGCAGATGAAATAGATAAAAACTATAAAGCTGCCGAACAACATTTAAAGGATCGTGATTCAGAGCTTGATAAGCTTAAAGGCAGTATCAATACACTTGAAAAGAGCCTTGAAAACAGCGAAAAATATGATATAGAACAGCTGCGCTCGCAGAAAGATAGGCTTACATCAGAGAAAAAGGATCTTTCTTCTGAAAAAACTGATGTAAATACGCGCTGCGAACTGAACAAAAACGCTCTAAAAAATATTGATGCCGCGCTGGTCGAACTCAAAAAGCTTGAAGATGAGCTGAACAATATCAGACCTTTGTCTAATACAGCTAATGGCGCGCTCAGAGCCAAAGAAAAGATCACCTTGGAAACATATATTCAAATGACGTATTTTGATCGCATTATAATACGTGCCAACTCAAGACTGAAAAGCATGACCAATGGTCAGTTTGAGCTTAAGCGGCGCGAAAGCGGCAGCCGGCAGGGAAAAAGCGGTCTTGACCTCGACATCATCGATCATTGCAACGGCAGTGAGAGAAGCGTTGAAACCCTTTCCGGCGGCGAGTCCTTTATGGCATCGCTATCGCTTGCGCTCGGTCTCTCTGATGAGATACAAAGCTCCTCAGGAGGAGTTAAGCTCGACACTATGTTTGTTGATGAGGGCTTCGGTTCTCTTGATGATGAATCACTTGCCCATGCGATCAATACGCTTATGGGGCTTTCTGACGGCAATAAGCTTGTAGGAATAATCTCGCATGTGAGCGAGCTTAAAACACGCATAGACGACCAGATAATTGTAACCAAAGATAGCTCAGGCACCAGCTCGGCGAAAATAGTTATACAATAAACGGCTGAACAGGCGAAGCTGCCACAAAGCTCATTGAGCTTGCGGCAGCTTCTTTGTTTTGCTGTTCAGTTTCCATTTTAGCAGGAAAGCAGAGTTGATTATTACCAAAACCGAGCCTGCGTTGTGTACAAGCGCGCCCACGACCGGATTCAGTATGCCTGTGATGGCAAGAACTATCGCAAGGAAATTAAGCCCCATTGAGAATGACAGATTACATTTGATCGTGAACATCATTCTTTTTGAAAGCGCAATAAGATGCGGCAGCTCCTTTACTTCATCGTCAACAAGCGCAATATCTGCGGCGTCAACCGCAATATCGCTGCCTATTCCTCCCATAGCTATTCCGACATCAGATCTTTTGAGCGCAGGCGCGTCATTTATCCCGTCGCCTATCATACACACGCGTTTTCCGTTTTTCTGATATTCCTCTATCCTCTTGAGCTTATCCTCCGGCAGACACCCTGAATAATATTCCCTGATACCAAGCTTTGTAGCTATTGTTCCTGCAGCGTTTTCATGGTCTCCTGTCAAAAGCACCGGTTCTGCTCCCAATGCGTTTACCAAGGCAATCATATCACTACTTTCTTTCCTCAAAATGTCAGCCATTGCTATAAATCCAGCAGCTTCACCGTCTATAGCAATATATATAACTGTGCAGCCTTTTTTTCTGCTCTGTTCTGCTGACGCCTTTATTATGTTGTCAATGCTTATTCCGTTTTCGTTCAAAAGAGTTTCATTTCCGGCAAGAATTTTCCTTTCATACGCTCTCGCTGTTACTCCTCTGCCGGGTATCATTACAAATTCAGACGCTGACAGCGCCTGGTCACCATATCTTTGCTTATAGCTTTTGACTATTGCCTTCCCAAGAGGATGCTCTGAATACAGCTCTGCTGCAGCTCCATATTTGAATAATTCAAACTCGCTGAATTTCCCCGCCGTTCTTATCTCATCGACCTGCGGCATTCCATATGTAAGAGTTCCTGTTTTGTCAAAGGTTATTGTTGTGACAGACGCAAGACGTTCAAGTGCGTCACCCTGTCTTACAAGAAATCCGTGCTTAGTTGCATTCCCTATCGCTGCCATTATAGCTGTTGGAGTTGCGAGCACAAGCGCGCATGGACAGAACACTACAAGGATCGTTACCGCCCTTATTATTTCACCTGTTATCAATCCTGTCAGAACGGCTGCTGTGAGAGCTATTATAACTATCCATGTTGCCCATTTATCCGCTATTCCTACTATTTTTGCCTTGCCTGCGTCGGCTGAACGCACAAGCTGTATCATTCTCTGTATTGAGCTGTCCTCTCCTACCTTTACAGCCCTCATTTCAAATGATCCGAATTGATTTACAGTTCCGCTTGAGACCTCATCGCCCTCTGTTTTATCAACCGGCAGAGATTCGCCAGTCATTACAGCCTGATTTATCGAGGTGCTACCTGATATGATAACGCCGTCTACAGGTATAGTTTCACCCGGTAAGACGCGCAATATATCATCTACCTTCACATCCTCTGCTGAAATTATTTTTTCTGAACCATCGGTAATAACTCTCGCAGTCTGCGGTGTTAGCTTTACAAGCTTTTCTATCCCCGCTCTTGCTTTTGCTACAGTAAGATCTTCAAGCAGAGCTCCAAGCTGCATAATGAATGCAACCTCACCCGCTGCAAAATCTTCACCGATAATGACAGCAGCGACAAGTGCGATCGATACCAAAACGTCTGCTTTGATATCAAATTCTGTTATCAGACCTATTATTGCTTCAGCTATTATTGGCAGACCGCATAATATTATCGCGATCCAAGCAATATCAAACGGCAGCTCAAAAGTATCTGCAATGCTTAATATTAGCGCTATCCCCGATATGATCAGAAGTGATATATCTTTTTTTGTTCCGCCCAGCTCAAGCAAATGCTCTACAGCTTTAATTACTTTTTTCATCTTTCCCTCCAAAATATCGATTGTAATTATGATATTTACCTCATGCAGCTGCACGCAGCTTATGTATTCGGCTTAGTCATTATCTAAAATCATTTCCGGATATTCTTTGTCTCTGCATTTATATCACTGCTGATTTTATCTGACAAAAATGCAACCTCCACCGATAACCTTATTTACCACGTTCAATTCGGATCTTACCAATATTACAATTTAATTATTGTATCAATACCCCATAGGGTATATATTAATTATACCCTATGGGGTATTGATTGTCAAGTGGTTTTATCTATATATTTAAAAAATTGATCAACTTCCGAACAGGCTATAATATTGTTTTTATTTATGTTACATTAAAAATAAGTTTTTTTAATAAATATTTAGATTGAATATCTGTTATACATGCAATTGATAACTTCCGATTCTTGCAGGGGCAGATATTATCTGCCCGCATTCACGCTGCGCTAATGACTGGCGGAATTATGCGCCCCTACAACCCCATCTTTTTAATATGAACCAAAAATGAAATGCCGCACAATATCAGCGCTTCAAAATTTAGCATGTGATTTTCTGTCCTACTATTAACAAAGAGCCACTAAAAAAGGATCCGCTCCTGATGGAGCGGATCCAATGCTGAATATCAGTAATATTCTATTATTGTACAGCTAATTAAGCAGCGCCGATTGCCTGATAATACTGATAGATTATGCAAGCTGCCTGTGCTCTTGTAGCTGTTGCATACGGCTCAAATGTTGTATCTGTTACACCATTAATTACGCCTGCTGCGCTCAATACTGATACAGGAATCTGAGCATACTCATCGATCTGAGCTGCATCAGCAAATGCCTTCTCTGTGCCCTGCGGCAGGAGAGCCAATGCGTTTGTAGCCTGAATTGTTCTGTAGAGTATAGCTGCCATTTCCTGACGCTTGATTGTAGCGTTCGGATCAAATGCTGTATCTGATACACCGTTTACAATGCCCTTAGCAGCTGCTGCCTGAACATAACCGTAGAACCAGTCTGTCGGAGCAACATCTGTAAATGTCTGAGCTGCGCTCGGTGTTGAAGCGATACCAAATGCTGCACAAACCATCTTTGTGAATTCAGCTCTTGTTACGCTTGCGTTCGGATCAAAGATAGTATCTGAACGTCCGTTGATTACACCAAGGTTAACAAGTGTATTGATTGCAGGAACTGCCCACTGTACTGAACCAAGATCCTGGAAGTTAACACCTGAGTTAGGTGTAGTTCCCGGAGTTACTCCGCCTGTACCGCCAGCAATTGTGCCTGAACCTGAGCCACTGCTTGTTGAACCACCTGATGTTGAACCACCTGATGTTGAGCCACCTGATGATACCTTACCGAATGTAGCTGCTACTGTTATCGTCTTTGAGAATACAATATCCTTAGCAATTGCTGAAGATGATGTGATTCCTGACCATGACTTGAATGTGTATCCTGTATCAGCAACAGCTGTATAAGTTACCTTTGTACCAGTTGGGATCTCAACTGCCTTACCATAGTCTGTGATCTTAACTGTATTGTTGTCTGCATCTACATACTCAGCATAAATTGTACCATTAGTCGGCTTAGTGAGTGTAAGTGTTGCCTTTGTTGAAGGTGTTTCTTCCTTGATGTCAGCTGTGTTGCCGTAGCCAGGTACTACCGTCCATTTGCCGCTTGCTGCCTGCTCATTTGTCTGATATGCAGGTGAAGCCTTAACCGTTACGCCTGTTTCATACTTAGCGCCGATTGAAAGACCCTTTATAACATCAGCTATCGGAGTCTCTGAATATCCGTTGATCATGTTGAAGAACTCATCTTCTGTAAGCTGCTTGCCATCGTATATAGCAACGTAATCTGTGCCATATGTAGCCGCTGTACCGTCAGTCTTCTTAACCTCTACAACGATACCTGTGAGCTTACCATATGTATCATCTGTTTCAGGAGCGCTTGTGATAAGATCGCTTACCTTAACTGAATCGTCGATAGGCATATCTGTCGGAGCAGGTGTCTGTGTAGGAGCAGGAGCTTTTGGTCCAATTGTAATCTTTCCAAACTGAGCATCTTCAACTAATGTTACATTAGCATCATAAATCTCTGACTCATCTGTCATTGTAAGATCATAATCTGATGTACCCTCAGGAACTGTCATCTTCAATGTTCCTATAAGCTTATCTTGGCTCTCATATGGACCAGCAGCCCATGTTATTACAACACTGAACTTTCCATCTGCTATGTGGTCTGTTACAACTGTCGGTGCGCCGCCGCCTTCCGCTGTAAACTTAACATCTGTTACTGAACCTGCAGGCACTTCAAAGAACATTGATGTTGTAAATACAGCGTCTATACCTCTGTTATAGACCTCTACAACCTTTTCTGTTGATGTACTTGCATCTTCGTTGTAAACCATCTCGTAACCCTTTGTTATAGGTTCCGGTGTAACTACAGGCTCCTCTGTAGGAAGCATTGTAGGCTTCACATCCTCATAAGGAGCTACTGTAGGAGCTGTTGTAGGAGCTACTGTAGGAGCTGTTGTAGGAGCTACTGTAGGAGCTGTTGTAGGAGCTACTGTAGGAGCTGTTGTAGGAACTGCTGACGGTGCTACTACGATTGATCCAAACTGAGCATCTTCAACTAATGTTACATTAGCATCATAAATCTCTGACTCATCTGTCATTGTAAGCTTATAATCTGATGTACCCTCAGGAACTGTCATCTTCAATGTTCCTATAAGCTTATCCTGGCTCTCATATGGACCAGCAGCCCATGTTATTACAACACTGAACTTTCCATCTGCTATGTGGTCTGTTACAACTGTCGGTGCGCCGCCGCCTTCCGCTGTAAACTTAACATCTGTTACTGAACCTGCAGGCACTTCAAAGAACATTGATGTTGTAAATACAGCGTCTATACCTCTGTTATAGACCTCTACAACCTTTTCTGTTGATGTACTTGCAGTCTCATCATAAACCATCTCGTAACCTTTTGTTATAGGTTCCGGTGTAGGTTCAACCTTAGTTCCAACTGTTATAGAACCAAACTGAGCATCTTCAACCAATGTTACATTAGCATCATAGATCTCAGATTCATCCGTCATTGTAAGATCATAACCATCTGTACCTTCAGGAACTGTCATCTTCAATGTTCCTATAAGCTTATCCTGGCTCTCATATGGACCAGCAGCCCATGTTATTACAACACTGAACTTTCCATCTGCTATGTGGTCTGTTACAACTGTCGGCGCACCGCCGCCTTCTGCTGTAAACTTAACATCTGTTACTGCGCCTACTGGCACTTCAAAGAACATTGATGTTGTAAATACAGATTCAACGCCTCTGTTATAGACCTCTACAACCTTTTCTGTTGATGTGCTTTCAGCCTCGTTATAAACCATTTCATAACCTTTGTTTATAACACTGGTCTCTCCAGCTACGCTGAAGTCACTTGCTGCAGATGCTGATACAACACCTACACACATACTTGCCATAACAGAAATTGCTGTTGCAAACGCCACAATTTTATTTCTTATCATGTTATTGTATCCTTTCATTTTAATAATAACTAATAACCCTAAGTTGATTAATAACAATAGTAGTAGTAAGAAACATTACTACTACTATTGGTTATTTATTCAATCTAACAATTATTCAGCTACAACCTCTATCTCAGTACCAGCCTGAGCAATGTTTGTATCAGCTGATCCAGCCTTACGAGCTACAAACAAAGCATCTGCTGCGTTTATAGAATTATCAAGGTTTGCATCACCGACAATTATTTTCTTTGTTTCGCCGCCAGGCTGAACATCACCTACAACAAATGTAGCTCTCTGAAGTGAGCCGTCTGTACCGCCGATACGAACATAGTATGTACCATCAGCAAGTGTTCCTACAGGAACAGAAGCAAATGAAGTGCTGTCATCCTTCTGGTCGATCTGCTTAACGATATCAACATTTTCTGATGTAACTGTATCATCCTTTGAAAGAACGAGCAGTGTCTGTGATGTGCCTGTTGAATTCACATCTGTCAATGTTACTGTACCGTCTTCATACTTGGCTGACATAGCCATAGCTGAAACTGACATAGCAGCTGAAACAGCTGTAACAGCTGCAACAGCCATAAAAGTTTTTGTAAATTTCTTCATTGTCTTACCCCTTTTCATTAAATAATTTTTGTGCTTGTGTGTCATAAAAATTGCGGACCGTGACACCCAATACAAATGCTATATTCATATATATACATTATAAACTAACTTTGTTTAAATTGCAATATTTTTTTTAAATTAATTAATATTTTGTGTATTATGCACATGAATATTCACATTAATTAGTTATTTTACACTAATAAGTGTGTTTACTCGTCATAATCATCAAATTGCCTTTGGAGCGCCTTTATATATCTTTTATATTCGCGGCTGTTTACACGCACTGCTGTATCGGGATTCATTGAGTATACCTCCCCGATAACGTCCACGACCTTTTTGGGGTCGTAGCCGTATATGCACATAAACGAACACTCTCCCTCGAAGGTTTCCACATAAAACAGATCCATTTTGCTTATCAATTCCTTTTTGGCTTTTCTCGCCGAATGCTCATATGGATACAGAGCTTTTGCAAGACGCTTTCCCGCTACAGTCGCATTTCGCTTGATAAATTCCTTGCTGCCTACCAATATAAGTGATATTTCATCAACCGGAATTTCTGTAAGCTTTGTTTTAGATGGTATCATCTCTGACAGGAAACCGCCGTTAATATCATATGGGAGGAAATCATTCACCCAGCTTTTCATGAACAGTGCATCATCCTTTACTTTGATGTATGTTCCAAATACTGAGTTCACCCTCAGCAGCAGCAGTACCACAAAAACCAGCGCCGCAGCTGCAAACATTATCCCAAATGCTCTTCTGCCTGTAACAATATCATATATAGCCATTGCAACACAAAAAACTGTCAGTATCGCAAACACGCTTATAACAAGCATGGCTCTTCCTCTTGTTTTTGCATTAGCACAAGCTTTTACCGAATAAGAAGCCATATCTGTGATCCCCCTGTATTATATAGTAATTTATTTGCAAAACATCTCATTGTTTTACATTTCCCCACAAAAACGACACAAGCAGCTGCGGATCTCCGCGGCTGCTTTGTTTTCCTATTTATTATATACCTCACACTGCTTAATATACTCTTCTGCCGCCGCAGAACTGAGAAGAATAATAAGGTGTGTCAATAGACTGATACTGAACAACTGTTCCTGTATACGGAGCATGGAT
This sequence comes from uncultured Clostridia bacterium, assembly GCA_944391225.1. GTDB lineage: Bacteria > Bacillota > Clostridia > UBA1381 > UBA1381 > Ornithomonoglobus. Next base: position 2,823 of record CALXSS010000024.1, on the reverse strand, counting down.
CATCATACCGTCTCCTACATATATGCCAACATGATGTACATCGCCGCCCTGTTGGAAGAATACAAGATCCCCCGGCTGAAGTTCCTCTCGCGACACTGCCACGCCATCATTATACTGATCCTGTGATACTCGGCTCACATCTATGCCAAGTGATTTGCACACATACTGTACAAGACCGCTGCAGTCGAACCCTGACGGAGTTGTTCCGCCCCAAACATACGGCACTCCAAGATACTTCTTAGCTTCCTCTACAATAGCGTTGCCAGCTGCTGAGTCACCCTCCAGAGTAAGCACACCGTTACTGAACGTGGATATTACATTCGAAGTATCCTTAAGATCAAGCTTATCTGAGCCTTCAAAATACTCTACCTTTTGCTGTGCCGCTGCAAGCTGCGAATAATAATTGGTTGCCTTTACCTGCTTTTCCGTGATCTTTTTCTTCTGAACAGTGGTTGTTTTTCCATTTGATCCTGTTGTGTCTATGTCGATTATCTCCTCTTCATAGAAATAAACAAGACCCATATCCTCATCCTTATATACAGGATAGAACCTTTCGCCATCCTCGAGGATGTACTCCGTTATGACCGGCTCAGGCAGCTTTACTGTTACCTTGGCTGAATCCTGTGCCTTTATTGTCTCACGGTCACCGCGCCTTACGGCGCTTACGTATATGAAATAATCACCAGGGCTTACATTCTGCACCTTTGCTTCATATGAGTCATATACTTCTCTTGAAAGCACAAGCTTTCCTTCGCTGTCATATATATCTATAACAAAATCATGATACAGATCACTTTCCCATGAAAGCTCTATAAAGTCATTATCTGTAACAGTATCAGTCTGCGGTGATACAAGCTTTACAGCGTCATCCGACACATCGCCATATCTTATAATGACCTCAGCCGCCTCAGAAGCTGAGGCTGTATTTACCGCGCTTACACTGATAGAATAGTCCTTGCCCGCATTGAAAAGCGACGGATCAAACTCGAGCTTGCTGTCGTTTGTCCTTATATAGCTGTCAACGATGTACTCGTCATCTTCAAAGGAATATATCCTTACGTAATATTCCTGTGAAACGCTCTTTTCAAGCTCTACAACTACCTTTTCGCCTTCTTTGACCACCGATTCATTCTGAGGTGAAGCTATTACAGGCTCACCGCTGACAACTGACGCTTCTTCTGCTGTTTCTGCCCCCTCCGAAACCGGATCCTGCTGCGCTGACACTGTTTCTGCCACAGCGGCGAATACCGCGCTGTTCTTTTTATCAGAGACTGCGACCTGCTCGGTTTCCTGTGGCTGTTCACTGCTTTCAGTCTCTTTTTCCGCCGACTCCGTTGCCTCAGGTTCGCGGATATCTTCCGTTTTCTCCGGCTGCTCAGTTACTTCAGAAAGCTCCTGCGCATCCTCTGCTGAGGTCGTCAGAGTCTCTTTTATCTCTTTGCTGTCTGCGTCGCCCGCTATTATGCTTGCCGCTGTATATCCCGAATCTGTGACCGCCGTGCCTATGCCGACTGCTGTATTCTCAGGTTCAAAACATTCAGCTGCGCCGGAAACAAGCTTTGAGTAAAGAGAAAACACATCATAGCCCGCAACATGAGTTGCATCATCTGAGACCATGCTTGTTTTTGCCTCTACAGCCGCAAGCTTATACTTTGGCTGTACGACCATATCTGCCGCATTCTGCCACAGCTCCGGGCTTATGACCATAGGCTCATTTCCATCATTTACACGTTTAGAGTTGATAATATCCACAAGCTCGCACGCGCGGATGTTTGTATCATTTTCCGCGAAGGTCTCACTCTTTTCGCGAGGGTTATACATTATCGCATCTATCTTTTCATCTTTATCAGCAAAGAAACGGTAGCTATTATCCTCAGCATAGCCATATGCTGACAGGTAATCATCACCTCTGCTTATGTCACCCATAGAAAAATCAGAGCAATTTGTGTAAAACGCGCATATCCTGCCCTCGTCAACACCCACCATCATAAAACGGCTATAATCAGAATTATAAACATACCATTCAAATTCATAGTCGCTCTTATCTATCCTATCAGGCTCGCCGAGAACATCTGTAACGCTGCTTATATTAGCGCCTATTCTCACCTCTGTACCGGCAACATCGAATGACACATCCTGTACAAACATATCATAGAGCAGATCTACAAGTATGCCGCAGCTTTTCCAGGTCACCTCTTTATTAGGTTCTGTGCTACCGCTGCTGTCAATTATGCCATGCTTTATCATAAACGCATAGCCAACACGGTTTTCTTCATCTATAAGGGCATTGTCATAACACTTGTTCATAAGCTCATCGACCTCATCGGTTGAAAGCGCATATGAATCATCAAAGTCGATTATAGTTTTATAAAGGACAGTCATGGCATCCTGCTTGCGCAATGTAACTGCCTCTGAAACAGAATCCATCTCATCGGCGTTGATAAAACCAAGTACAACTGATTTCCCTAAAAATAACTCTTTGCTGTTTTCAGACAATCCCGCCGGGACGTCCACCTCACCGCCGCTCAGCTTTTCATATAATTCAACAGCCTGATCAAGCATATCGCGCTCCGATATGTTGCTCTCAGCTGCCAACGCTGTACTTCCGAGCTGTGTTGCCCCCGCCGCAACAAGAGCAGAAAACATCAACACACGCAGCTTGGAAAGTTTTGATATATCAGCCAAATCTTTCAGTCCTTTCATACAGATACAAGCAATAATTGCCTGTTTATTAATTCACTATCTTATTATAACAGAAAACATTTGCAATGTCTACTGTTTTTTAATGAATTTTTTATGAATTATACAAAAAAAGTTAATTTG